>CALVEW010000136.1 GCA_944326645.1 Candidatus Gastranaerophilales bacterium | reverse complement strand
TCTAAATAAGGCAACAATGCATCTTGTTGTGTTTTTGTATAACGATGAATTTCATCTATAAATACAATCGTTTTTTGACCATATCTCAAAGCCTCATTAGCCTTTTCAACAGTTTCTTTTATATCCTTGACTCCTGATGAAACAGCTGATAATTCTAGAAAATTTGCATTAACCTGAGATGCTATCAATCTTGCCAATGTCGTTTTCCCACAACCCGGTGTTCCCCATAAAATCAAAGAAAATAATCTTTGTGATTTTATCAAGTTTAACAAAGGTGAATTATGCGAAATTACATTGGATTGACCTAAAAATTCCTCCAAAGTTTTGGGACGCATTAACTCTGCCAAAGGAACTTGTTTATTAATATTTTCCAGTTCTGTAAATAAATTATTCATAGTATAATTGTACCATAAGAGGTGCATTATGAAGAATAAATGGTTCTGGATATTAAGTTTGGTTATAGCTCTTTGCGTAACATATTTTACTGTTTTCAAAAAAACAAATACTGATAGCAGAAAAGAAGTTATCGTTTGGACTCTGCAAATGGGTGATTTTGCAGAATATATGAATAACATTATTTCTAAATATGAATCTAATCATCCTAACATCAAAATTAAATGGATTGATGTCCCTTTTTCTGAGGGTGACAAAAGAACACTTGCGGCAATATTAAGCAACAACCCACCTGATTTAATAAACCTTAACCCTGACTTCTCTGCAATTCTTGCACAAAAAGGCGCTTTAGCATCTATTGATGAAAATAAATTATCTGAATATAACAAAGACATCGTTGATTCTCTTAAATATAAAGGAAACCTTTTTGCTATTCCTTGGTATGCAACATCTGCAGTTACAATATATAATAAAAAACTATTTAACCAAGCTAAACTGAACAACATGCCTGTAACTTATGAAGATTTAGCAAAATATGCAGAACAGGTTAAAAATAATACAGGCAAATTTATCTATCTTCCAACGATTACAGAAAATGACACAATGCTAAAGATATTAAATAAATATGGAATAAATTCTTTTTCAAATATTAATTCAGAACAAAGTATAAAAGTTTTTGACAGCTTTAAGTCACTTTATCAAAGAGGATTAATCCCTGCAGAAAGCATAACTCAAACACATCGAGAAGCTTTAGAAAAATATATGTCTGAAAATATTATATTCTTCCAAGGAGGTGCAAATTTCCTTAGCATGATTAAAGACAATGCTCCAAATGTTTATGAGGTAACAGATGTAGCACCTCAAATTGTTGGTTCTTTAGGGCAAAATGACTTTTCTTTAATGAATTTCGTAATTCCTCTTAAAGCTAAATACAAAGATGAAGCACTAGATTTTGGATTATTTCTAACCAACAAAGAAAATCAACTTGAACTTGCTAAAAAAACAAATGTAATTTCAACAAATAAAGAAGCTTTATCTGATAAATTTTATAATTCATCAGAAGATTTGATGGCAAAAGCTCGTTCAATCAGCGCTAAACAAATTACTCATATTCAACCTGTAATGAGACAATCAAATAATCAAAAAGATATCAATACAGTTGTAAATACCGCAGTTCAATCAATTCTTCTAAACCAAGATAAAACAAAAAATATTCTTGATAAACTAGCAAAAGATTGGAAAAACTTAACTTAACGAGAAGTGTTATAAGAAGATGTAAATTTTGCAGAAGAAACACAATTTTTAGTTATTGTAAAAATCATTTTCTTTTTAATTTTAATAGTATATCCTCCTCGATAAGTTGTATTATAACGAGATGAAGTATAATAAGTTGAATAAGCATTTGTAGTACTTGTCATTCTTACATAATGTTGTTCAACTGTTTCATACTCCCAACCTTCTGTATTGCTGTCTATTAAAATTTTCTTGTCAGGAATGCCAAATTCTGCTACAACTAAACTCTTATTTTTATCAACAAATCTTTGAGACAATCGTTTAGACATAGATTTGTTATAATAATTTTGAACTTCTTTTTTTCTACCTGTTGGGAGAACTGAATAAGGTGTTTGATCACTTCGATTAAACCTATATAAATCAGAACCTGCATCAATTAATAAATATATTCCTGCACTATTTGGTTCTCTACGACATATTGTTAATAAAGGAATACTTCCGCAGCTATCAGGAATATTTATATCAGCTCCTTTTTCAAGTAACATTTTTATAATTTTAGGATTTCCATTATAATCTGCAGCAAATGTCAAAGCAGTCCTATTTCCCTTAAAACATTTATTTATATCATAATTTCCACTTAATATTGCATCCACTAATTCAACATCATCATTTTTTATTGCATCAACAATTGGATTTTCTTTAAATGTATTTATATCAACCCCATTGTTTAATAAAATTTTTATAATTTTTGTATCATAATCTTTTTTTATACACATATTAATAAGTTTTTCACCATTTTGAGATATTGCCTTTTTAGCACTTTTATTTCCTTTAACATAATTAGCTAAACCTTCAATATCTTGAGTTTTACATAATTTATTTATTTCATGGTATGCCTTATTAATATTTGAATTTCCGGCCGCAAAACAAGTATTGAAAGTTAATAAAACAAAAAAACAAATTAATATCTTTTTCATAAATCCATCCTTTTTGTGTATTATAACATTGAAATTATCAATTTGTTTAATATATTTACATTTTATTTACAATATTTTTTATTTTTTTATGATAAATAAATTTATTACTTTTATTCCAGATTTACTCTTACACTTGCTTATTTTTTTACTGTATGACAAAATAATTATAAAGAAACGAGGGCATTTATGAATAAAGGTTTATTTATCACATTTGAAGGCATTGATGGCTGTGGAAAAACAACTCAAATTAACTTACTAAAAGAATATCTTGAAAACAAAGGCTACAATGTTCTTGTAACAAGAGAACCGGGAGCTATAGGTTTAGGTGAAAAACTCCGAGAAATTCTTTTAAATTACGATGGAGATGTTTCTTCTAATTGTGAATCTTTTCTATTCTTAGCTGATAGAGCTCAGCATATTGATACAATAATTAAACCGGCTATTGATAATGGTACAATCGTTTTATGTGACAGGCACACCGATTCGACTGTTGCATACCAAGGATATGGTAGAGAGCTTAATTTAAAACAAATTCATTACTTAAATAACATTGCAACCAACAATATTAAACCTGACATAACTTTTATCCTTGATATAGATGTTGAAACATCGCTTGAAAGAATTGGAAAAAATAGAGATAGAATGGAAAGTGCAGGAATTGATTTCTTTAATAGAGTTAGAAATGGATATATTGAAATATCTAAACAAGAACCTAATAGAGCAAAATTAATCAATGGCAAAAATTCTATTGAAGAAATAAAAAATCAAATTATTGAAATGCTTAATGAAATTATTTAGTTTGATTTTATTTCTTTAAAACTTCCAAAAACAGTCTTATTTATTTGTCTATCAACTGTTCTCATATCTTTAAAGACTTTTGCTGTTGCAGGCTCTTGTTGCATCATTTTAGCCATTTTAGCTTTTTTATGTTTATCACTTAAATTGGTTAAATAAATATTTAAATTAGGTATCCCTAAACCTAAAACTAATGCTGAGTATAAATAACCACTAAGTTGAGCAACATTCAACAATCGTAAATTTTTTCTTGTCTGTCCACCTTTTGGTAATGCTTTGAACATTTCACTAAATTTCATTGCTTTACCATCGGGTTTTATAATAGATTTAATATCTGGTCGTTCCTTCTTTAAACCATCAATTATTACTTCAGAGTGAGTTGCGATTGGAGAACTCAAGAAATTACCCATTTTTTTCCATATACTTGCATCTTTATTTAATGGAGCACGTTTTAACAAGTTTGCATCTTTTGCTTGAAATTTATGCAATATCAATTGGTTAACGACATTACCTAACATTAACCAATTGAAGAACCCTAATACATCTTTGGTAACAACTTCTCTATGTTCATCACGATCCCTTGCTGTTAACAATCTTGATGCGATTGCCAAGCCAAAAACAGTTTTAAATTGATTTATTGTAGGGTTTTTACCCTTATATTGGTTCTTTTCGATAAACAATTTTGGGATTTTTAATGGATTTTTTGACAATGCACCCATTGATGCCAATGATATCATCATCATTCCAATACCACTTGCTATTTTTAAGGCTTTAAAACTTGCTGAATTATCTTTTTTACGGCCTTCTACACCTACAAAACCATCAGAACCTGTTCTTTTCTTAGACAAATATACATTCAATGGTTGTGCGCCAACAGCAAAGATACCAGCAATTAATATACCTATTGCTGTTCTTATCTTTCCAAAACCTTTATAATCATGAATAAATTTACTTACATTTGTTTTAACCTTATCAGATTTCAATGCCTTTGTAATATTGTAAAAATTATTAAGCATTGTTTTTGAATTAGAGACTGTTACCTTTTCAACTGCTCCTTCTTTGTGAAGCAACTTAAATTCTTGTTCTGTACCTGTTGCTTCTAATATTCTAGCTGAAAGACGTTTACCTGCTTCTTTCCATCTTTCCCCCATTTTAGAACGATCACCTTCAGCGACATACTTAAGGTCATCAACAATACTTTGTTTATATTCTTGAGGAATTTTTATAAAACCTTCAGAATCAGCCAATTTAGAATTTGGATTATAAGCTCTTAAACTATCAACAATATCATCAGGTACAACAATAACAAAACCATTACCATA
>CALVEW010000135.1 GCA_944326645.1 Candidatus Gastranaerophilales bacterium | reverse complement strand
GCGGTTATTCTATTGTTGCTTACAATTTTAACAACATGTAAATTTTGCAAGGTATTGCTGAAGCTGCTGAAGAAACAAGATCACCTATTATTCTTCAAGTTTCTGCTGGTGCAAGAAAATATGCTAACCAAACTTATTTAATTAAGTTGGTTGAAGCTGCTTTAGCTACTACTACAGTACCTATCGCTTTACACTTAGATCACGGTGCTGATTTCGAAATTTGTAAAGCTTGTATCGATGGTGGTTTCTCTTCTGTTATGATTGACGGTTCTAGATTCCCACTTGAAGAAAATATTAAATTAACTAAACAAGTTGTTGATTATGCTCACGCTAGAGGAGTTTCAGTTGAAGCTGAATTAGGTAAATTAGCTGGTGTTGAAGATGATGTTAAAGTTGACGCTAAACACGCTACTTATACTGATCCTGAAGAAGCTGCTAGATTTGTTAAAGAAACTGGTTGTGATTCTTTAGCTATCGCTATTGGTACTTCACACGGTGCTTATAAATTTAAAGGTGAAGCTAAATTAGACTTCGAAAGACTTGCTGAAATTAAAAAAGCTGTTAATGAAGTTGTTGGTTATGATTTCCCTATCGTTCTTCACGGTTCATCTTCTGTTCCTAAAGAATTTGTTGCTAAATGTAATCAATTTGGCGGTAAATTACCTGATGCTCAAGGTGTTCCTGAAGAAATGCTTAACTATGCTTCTAAACACGGTGTTGCTAAAATTAATATCGATACAGATTTAAGATTAGCTATGACTTCTACTATCAGAGAGTTCTTTGTTGAACATCCTGATAAATTTGACCCACGTGAATACATGGGACCTGGTAGAACTGCAGTTAAAGAATTAGTTAAACACAAAATGATCGACGTTCTTGGTACTGCTGGTCACGCTGATGACTAATCCATAAAATAAAATTAATTTATTTGGGTAAAGAGGTTAATTATAATTAACCTCTTTATCTTTTGTAAAAAATATGTTACAATCGGTGATATGAAAAAGACCTCAAGAACAGAACTTAATAAGTATAAAATTTTACCCTTCAATCTATATAATGAAGCAGGAGAAATTATCCTTAAAGCAGGAGATGTTCTTACTGTTGGAAAGCTTTTACAATTAAAAGCATATGATAATATCTACAGAGATTCTACATCAAACGAAGAAAATACAGAAGAGAACGAAACTTCTAAAAAAGAAGTTAAAGAAGCTAAACCCAAAAAATCATTCAAAGAAATTCTTGATAATGATTTTGATTATGAAAATATTAATCTTACTGAATACAAAACCCCTATAAATAAATTTTCTAAAATTGATTATAAAGAACAAATCAAAATGAAAGCTTACTTGCTTAAAACAATAGAATTATTAAATAGAACATCTGTTAAAGAAGCTTTCCCTAAACTTGCAAATTTGAGTGATATAATTACAAAAAATGTAATTCCTAAATTTACTGAAATTGAACACTATTCTGAAGTCAGATTACTTGGAGAATATGAAGTTTGTCACCCTATAAATGTTGCAATTATGTCAGGCATGATTGCAAAAAAAATGGATTTTGAAAATGAATTTATTTCTGACATAATTTTGGCAGGAATATTACATGATATTGGGAAATACAGGATAAATAAAGCTTTTCAGGCACAAACATCTACTGCAGAAGCTGACGAAATTAAAAAACATACAATTATTGGATATAACATCCTTAAAAACGAATTAAACCTTCCTGAACACATATGTAATGTTGCACTACAACATCACGAACATAATGATGGCACAGGATATCCTCATGGCATATCAAGTGATTGGATTAGTATCGAAAGCCAAATTATTAATGTATGCAATTGTTATGATAATTTTGCATTTAATAAAACAGGGAATGCGATAAAAAATAATCGTGATGTCCTCAGATTAATGTTATCTATTGGTACAAAACGTTTTTCTGCAGAAATTCTTTATACTTTTGCTCATATGTTTAGTTACAACGATACAATGAATTTTAGTGATATGTCATCTTATTCTGCATAATAAAAATAGTATTCAAAATTAAAAGAGGCATCTTAATTAAATTAAGATGCCTCTTTTTGAAAACAAATAATTTAAAATTAACAACGAATATTTAATTTTTTGATTAATGCTCTGTAACCTTCTAAATCTCTAGATTTTAGATAAGAAAGCAATCTTTTTCTTTTACCTACCATCATTAAAAGACCACGTTTTGTTGCGAAATCTTTTTTATTTGATTTTAGGTGTTCTGTTAATTCAGAAATTTTTTGAGTTAACATAGCTATTTGAACTTCTACTGCTCCTGTATCTTGAGCATTTTTACCGTATTTTTCAACGATTTCTTTTTTGTTTTTTAAGTTAATTGACATGTTTGTTTTCCTTTATTGTTGAGTGATTATTGGCGTAAGCACTCTACACATTTATGATATTATATCAAATCTAAAAATCAAGAGGTCGATAAATATTTTTAATTAAAATTTACTATACAAATCTGCTTGCAAATTAATTAAGAATAAAAGTGACAGGCCCGTCATTAATTAGTTCAACATCCATCATAGCTCCAAAAACTCCTGTTTTAACAGGTAGACCTTTTTGTTTAAGTTGGCTAATAAAGTATTCATACATATCATTAGCTTTATTTGGAACTTCTGCATTATCAAAACTTGGACGTGTTCCTTTTGAACAATTTCCTGCAAGAGTAAATTGGGAAACGACCAGAATTTCTCCTGAAATATCAATTATTGATTTATTCATTTTACCATTCTCATCTTCAAATATTCTTAATTTAGAAATTTTGTCGGCTATTTTATCGGCTTTTTCTTTTAAATCACCTTTTTCTACACCAAATAGAACTAATATTCCTTGATTAATTTTAGAATATAATTCATTATTTATTGTTACAGATGCTTGTTTTACTCGCTGGATTACAGAAATCATTATAGACTTACCTCTTTTATAACTTGTTTAAATATATCAATAACTTTGGACAAATGAATATTTAAAGACTCATAATATTTTTTTAATGCTAAAATTGCAACCTGTGCTGTTTTTTCATCATATTTTTTTATTGAGGTTAATACATCATTCAAATCCATTTCTTCTTCTGCAGTTGTATACTTAAATATATAATTATCTGTTCTGGTATCTGCATTTAATTTTGTGTATTCTTCAATTAATTTTCTAATTTTTAATAATTTCTCTTTATCTAAAACAGGATTGCGTTTATAATCCATACTTAAACGAGATACAAGTTTCCCACAATCTTGGCTAATTTCTAAAAAAGACTCCATATTTTGTTTAGTGCTTTTTATTGAACCTATAATTGATTTAACATCATAATCATAGCCAGTATCTAAAACTATTTTATTTATTATTGTAGAATCTTTCATTGCTTCTTCTAAAGACATATCTTCAAAGCCTTCTAATTTTGCACCTTTTAATGATGTATTAATAAGTTTTATTCCTGTTATATTTTTTGCATAAGAAACAAAATGATTAATAAAAGATGCATAACCGGCTTCTGTAGGAAGCATACTACCATCTATTGATTTAACCATATATAGTGATGAATTTAACATTGCCAATCGCCTTTTTGCGGCACCTATTCGTTCGGGTTGTGTTGGATAAGAACATATTGCATCAGCATATTTTATTAAATCATTTGGAACGATTTCATATTTATTTAACTCTGAATTAAATTTACAACTTAATCCATCATAAGCAGAATCTTTAGAATAGCATTGACCATCAATATATGCTAAATCTTGACCTACTAATATAATTTTTGAAAAACCCATTTTTACTGCTGTATTTAGAGCCATATATGATACTGTACCTTGAGCCAAATATCCATCAGTAGATATATTAGAAATATCTGCAAAGTATTGACTAGAAGGCATATTTGAAGACACATGCAATAAAGTATTCTTTGTGTTTAATAAATGAATATTTTTATTTGTATATGGTTCTACTATTAAATTTATATCAGATAAGTCAATATCTTTAACCTGCTTTGTACAATCAAAAGATTCTATCATACATAAAAAATCAGGTTTTACATCATTTTCTATTAATGTTCTTAGCGCAGTTCCAACTGAAAATATTACTGCATTATCTTTATATTTTTTCAACGTTTCTATATTTTCACTTAATGTTGGTCCTGCTGATACAACTATTGCAATTTTACCTTGATAAATATTCTCATATTTATTAACCGGAGTTTCTTTTAATAATGTAGGAATATTCTCTAACATCGTTACAGTTGAATCATGCAAACGTTTCTTTTTATAACCATAATCTAATAAAACACTACCATATGTTAATTCTATTTTTTTGACTTCTTCATCAAAAGTTTCTTTATATATTTCTCTATAACTTGGCAATGCTAAAATATCTACTTTTGTATTTTGTTTTGTTATTACACTCAAGGTGTGCAACAAATCATCTAAATTATCAAAAATATAAATATTATCTCTTGAAAGTTCTTGAGAAAAATCTACTAAAGTAAATGAATTATATAAGATATCTAAATTAGGCTCATAAAGTATAATTATAGAATCTGAATGTTTTGCTATTAATTGAAATAAATAACCAAGTCCTAAGCCATAAATTATGTGAATATTTTTATCTTCTTTTAATGAATTTTGACAAATTTGTTGAGACTCTGCCAAAGGATTATCTTCATTATGTAAATAAATACCATTATACTGTACATTATAGCCATTTGTAGTTGCAAGAATTGGTTTTGTTA
>CALVEW010000134.1 GCA_944326645.1 Candidatus Gastranaerophilales bacterium | reverse complement strand
GCCAGAGGACTTAGCGCTTTGGAAAAAATATATGAAATGTAGGGAAGATAATATCGACATAGCCTATGTTGATTAAAGTATTATAGGAGTTAAAATGCAACTATTGTCAAATAATCATAATTATTATTCAAATAATATAAAATCCAATAATTCAATAAATTTTAAAGGATATACAATAAAACCTAGTCCAATAGTTATCAATCATGGATATAATCCTAGTATGACTGATCTAGATATTGCAGGTTATACGGTTCCAGCAAATGCGACTCCTAATTATTCTGGTGCATATCCTAATAAAGATACTAAAATATATAAAGCTGCTCCTTTTGAAATTATACCTGAAGAAATTTATAAAACACATGATTATACATTAAGAGATGATTTAAGATTAAGCCAAATAAAAGAAAATTATAATAATGGTTATCAGAATTTTGCCCAAAATGCTTATGACGAACAACAGTTCTTAGATAGTAATCGAAGGAAAATAAATGATAAAATTGAGCATAATAAGTATTATATTGATGAATATAATAAAAGATTAGAATATGCAAAAAATGATGTTACAAAAGGTAAGTTAAATAAAAAAATAGATAGTATTAAGGTAGAGTTATCAAATAATCAACAACAAGCCGAAATTTATACCAAAACTCTTGAAAATGCAAATGAACGATTTAACTTATTGAAAAAGGTGGATGATTTAGTAGGTAAACGTAGTTCTTTATATTATAGTAAAGCTGATATTTCTGAAAAAATTATGCAAATAAATCACAGCCCAAAAGCTGATTCTAAAATTATACAAGATGGATTTGCTCAAGGTCATGTTGCAAAAAATAAATATAAAAATTATATAAAGGAAAGTAATTTAAAGATTAATAAAGCGATTGAAAAAGGTGTATCACCTTCAGAATTAAAAAAATTATATGAAAACGAATTAGCATATAAACAACGATTAAAACAATCTTATAGTGATTACCGTAAAGAAATCCTATTACCAGTAAAAGAAGCAAGAAAATCAATATATAAGCATGAAATTTTACTTCCTCAATTAGAAGAAAAGATAAAACAAATAACTAAGCAAATATCTCAAATGGATATTGATTTGGATAAATTAATGGCTAAAATTGAAAAGTTTTATAAATCTAAATATCCTAATTGGTTATAAATAAGAAATCCTAAACAGTTGTTTAGGATTTCTTATTTTTTCCTAGGTATTCAAATTCAATGTTATTTTTTTGAAGAATATGTGAAACCTGATTATCAATTTTGTCTGGAACGATTAACTTGCTTCTTAGGTATGCACCATCTTCAAAACGAATCCCCTTTTTAGGATTTTCTGTATATATTCTTACACTTTTGAACCTGTCTTCGTGTTTTTTGCATAATTGCGACAATTCACATAACCCTTTTGTATCTGCTGGGCTTTTGTAACTAAATTTAAAAGCTCCTGCAAAATTTATTGATGAGTTTTTCATATATTTAATCCTTTTTTTATATTTACCCCTTTACCCCTTTACCCCTCCATAAGTGTTGTCATTAGAATAGGTTCATCATCCGTACAAAGAACAGTATGTTCAAAGTGAGCAGATGCTTTACCGTCTTTTGTTACGACTGACCATTTGTCATCTAAAACAACAACATCATCGCAACCTAGGTTTAACATTGGTTCGATTGCAATTACATAACCACTTTTTAATTTAGTTTGGTTGCCAACTCTAAAATTGAATAAAAATGGATCTTCATGCATTTCATGTCCAACTCCGTGTCCACCATAATTCCTTACAATTCCCATTTTTTCTCTGTTAGCAACATCTTCGATTGCTCCTGAAATATCATCCAGAACATTTCCTGCTCTCATTTTTGAAATTCCTGCAAATAGGGCTTCTTCTGTTACTTTCATAAGACGTTGTTTGTCTTCTGAAATCTTGCCTACGGCATAAGACCATGCACTATCACCAACCATTCCGCCATATGTTGCCCCAACATCAATTGCTATGATATCTCCTTCTTTTAGGATTTCATCTTTTGATGGAATACCATGTACAATTTTTTCGTTAATGGATGTACAAATACTTGCAGGGAAACCAGAGTATCCTAAAAATGTTGGAATTGCTTTGTTTTCTTTTATTATTCGCATTGCAATATCGTCAAGTTCTTTAGTGCTAATACCAGGTTCAACAACCTTTCTCATTTCTTGATGAACAAGTGCAACAATATGTCCTGCATGACGCATTCTTTTTATTTCATCTTTTGATTTTCTTTTAATCATTTACTACCTTCAACAATCTTTCCCATACTTCATCAATACTACCATTTGCATCTATTGTTCTTAAAACATTTTTATTTTTGTAATAATCAACAAGAGGTGCTGTTTCTTTGAAGTATGTTTCAAATCTTGCTTTTGCAGTTTCTTCATTATCATCTTTTCTTTGAGTTAATTCTGCTCCGCATTTATCACAGATTCCTTCTACTTTTGGTGGGTGGAATTTGATGTTATAAATTTCACCGCATTTAGGGCAAGAACGTCTGTTAACAATTCTTGAAATAAGAATTTCTTGGTCTAAGTCAAAATAAACTGCTTTGAATGAAGTTTCTTTCTGTCCATCAATTTCTTCGTTTATTTTAGTTAGCATATCTGCTTGTTCTGCACTTCTAGGGAAACCGTCTAAAATGTATCCGTTTTCACAATCTTTTTGTGATAATCTATCTTTGATTATTTTAGCAACCAATTCAACAGGTACTAATTGCCCTTTATCAATAAATTGTTTAGCAATTTTACCGTTTTCTGTTCCTGCAGATATTTCCGCTCTTAATAATGAGCCAGTATCTACGTGCGGTAGATTAAAATATTCTGCTAATTTACTTGTTTGCGTCCCTTTACCACAAGCCGGTGGTCCTAAAAAAATCATTTCTCTTTTCATTTTTATCTTCTTTCTGTTTCTTATAATTAATACAAGGGCATATTAAATATGCCCTTAAAATTTTTAAATTTATTTGATTATTATTAATCCTATGTATCAATATTAGTTGCATATACTGCGTGAGTTTGGATAAAGTCTCTTCTTGGCTCAACTTTATCTCCCATAAGGATATCAAATAATTGGTCACACATCATTGCATCTTCAATACTAACTTTTAATAAAGTTCTAGTCTTAGGATTCATTGTTGTATCCCATAATTGTTCAGGCATCATTTCTCCTAAACCTTTGAATCGTTGAATAGTTAGACCTTTTTGACCTCTATCATCAATAATTTTATGAAGTTGTTCAAATGATGTGATTTCAATTTTATCTGTATCTGTTTCAAGATTTAAGTTTCCTTCTTCTTCAATTAAGAAATCTCTTATTTGAGGATAAGAATTTTTGAAACGTTTAAATTCTGAACTCTTAATGATATTTGATGTTATAGTAATATAA
Source organism: Candidatus Gastranaerophilales bacterium (assembly GCA_944326645.1). GTDB lineage: Bacteria > Cyanobacteriota > Vampirovibrionia > Gastranaerophilales > Gastranaerophilaceae > UMGS1585. The sequence goes on along the minus strand of CALVEW010000134.1, from coordinate 1,420 downwards.
TCATCTTCTCCAACATCAAGCTTGATATTATATTTTGCATTTTCTGCATTATATTTAAGTTCAAGTTTATAATTTTTAGCTTCAGTAATATTATAGTTTTCAGCATGGTCTTTAAGATATCTTTGAAGATAATCAACAACTTCAGTCATTTTTGCTTGATCTTCAAAATCTTCAGCTGTAACATTTGAACGGATTAAACCTCTTAGAACAACAGCTGGAATAATGTTTAAAATTGGGTTATTGTATGATTTATAGTATGCACTCATATTTGTTAATAACTCAATTAATTCATCGCCTGTTTTAGTAATTGTTCTTGCTTTATTTGATAGGCTAAGAGATTTTATACCTCTTTCTTTTAACATTTTATCTAAAGCTCTTTCATCATATAAGTATTCAGCAGTTTTACCTGATGTAATCTTAAATAATGGCGGTTGAGCAATATAAACGTATCCTTGTTCAATCATTGGACGAGCATATCTAAAGAAGAATGTTAACATCAATGTTCTAATGTGAGCACCGTCAACGTCAGCATCTGTCATGATGATGATTTTGTGGTATCTCAATTTAGATATATCAACATCTTCTGGGTTTCTGCTGATTTTGATACCAAATGCTTGTACCATAGATTGAATTTCGTTGTTAGCATAGATTTTATCAAGTCTAGCTTTTTCAACGTTTAAGATTTTACCTCTTAGAGGAAGAATTGCTTGAAACATTCTGTTTCTACCTTGTTTTGCAGATCCACCCGCAGAATCACCCTCAACAAGATAAATTTCGCAATTTTCAGGTTCTCTGTTTGAACAGTCTGCAAGTTTACCAGGTAGAGTTGAATTTTCAAGAACTGTTTTTCTTCTTGTTAATTCTCTTGCTTTTCTTGCAGCTTCTCTTGCTCTTTGAGCTTGAAGAGTTTTTTCAATAATTGTTTTAGCCATTTTAGGATTAAATTCTAACCATTCTTGGAATTTTTCACGAATAGCATCTTGAACTGCACCCATTGCTTCTTGGCTACCTAGTTTTTCTTTTGTTTGTCCTTCAAATTCAGGATTGCTAAGTTTAACACTAACGATAGCTGTTAAACCTTCTCTTACGTCATCACCTGAAAGGTTTTGTTCTGAATCTTTTAGAATATTGCTTTTTCTTGCGTAATCATTTAATACACGAGTAATACCGTTTCTGAACCCTGTTAAGTGAGTACCACCTGAATGAGTATTAATATTATTTGCAAATGATAAAATACTTTCGCTATAAGAATCAGTATATTGCATTGCAATTTCAACTCTCATTCCATCTACTTGTTTATCAATATAGATAGGTTGTTCAAATAATGGGTTTTTATTTTGGTTTAAGTATTCAACATAACTTGCAATACCACCTTCATAGTGGAACACTTGTTCGCTATTATCAGCATCCACGTGAAGAA
>CALVEW010000133.1 GCA_944326645.1 Candidatus Gastranaerophilales bacterium | reverse complement strand
TGTATCCACAGGTGGCTTGGTATCTACCGGTGGTTTATTGTCTACCGGCGGTTTGGTATCTACCGGTGGTTTATTGTCTACCGGTGGCTTTGTGTCCACAGGTGGTTTCGTATCCACCGGTGGTTTATTGTCTACCGGAGGTTTTGTATCCACAGGTGGTTTATTATCTACCGGTGGTTTATTGTCTACAGGTGGCTTGTTGTCCACAGGTGGCTTGTTGTCCACAGGTGGTTTATTGTCCACAGGAGGCTTAGTATCCACAGGTGGTTTATTATCGATTGGTGGTTTTGTGTCGACAGGAGGTTTGGTATCTACCGGTGGTTTGGTATCCACAGGTGGTTTGTTGTCCACAGGTGGCTTGGTATCTACCGGTGGTTTATTGTCCACAGGAGGTTTATTATCTACCGGAGGCTTATTGTCCACCGGTGGTTTTGTGTCTACCGGCGGTTTAGTATCCACAGGTGGTTTATTATCTACCGGTGGTTTCGTATCTACCGGTGGCTTGGTATCCACAGGTGGTTTTGTATCAACCGGTGGCTTATCAGGCTTGACCTCAGGTTTTGTTTCTTTATTTACCCCTACCCCTTCATTTACCCCTGACCCTGCACCTTTGTTTAAAACTTCTTCAAAGCTTTCATCGGCGTTCTTGATTAGCTCTTCTCTTATATGTTTTTTTAATCTTTCATGGCGCTCTTTGTTTTGGTCATAATAGTGCTCTGTTAAAGCATCTGCAACAGAATCTTCATTTTGCAACTGCATCAAAAGTTCCGGTAATGTGTTAGGAAGATTCATTACCTTTTTTACATAACTTGAACGCTCCATACTCGCTAAATAATTCATTTTTAGCTGTTTGGGACTTAACATTTCTGAGCGAACTTGATTGATTAAACTCTCTGCTTGCTTAGTGACATTAGTTTCTGTTGTCTTGCTAATATCTACAGATGGGGTTTTTTCTGTTTTTTTGGTTTCAATCTTTTCTTGCTTCAGCTTTTGTTGTATTAAAAGCTTTCTTAAATACAAAGGGTCCATAATACTATTATTACTAGATTTTTTGAATAATGCAACTTATTTATTAATTTTTCGTCTAAATTATATAGAAAAATATTTTTTGTAATCTATTGTGGAGTGTGAGGAGATTAAACGATGAGTACAAATCCTATTTTAAATTATGAAAATGAGAATATTAAAACATTTAATTCTATTGCGATTGACGATGATATTTTACAAATGTATTTGAAAGATGTTGGCAAAACAAAAATGATAAATCATAGAGAAGAACTTAGATTAGCCAAAATTATAAGAGAAGGGAATCCAATAGAGGCAGAAAAAGCAAAGAAAAAATTAGTTAATGCAAATCTTAGACTAGTAATAAGTATTGCAAAAAGATACATTGGTCAAGGTGTACTTTTTATGGATCTTGTTCAAGAAGGCTCATTGGGTCTTATAAAAGCTGCGGAAAAATTTGATTACACTAAGAATTTTAGGTTTTCTACATATGCAACTTGGTGGATTCGACAAACTATTACAAGAGCGATAGCTAATAATTCTAAAACAATTCGTATCCCTGTTCATATGATTGATAAAATAAGAACTTATAAAAAAGAATTTTCGAAATTTAATTTTGATTTTGGAAGGGAACCAACAGATAATGAGATGATGAAAATTATGAAACTAACAAAAAAGAAACTTCAATCAATCAAAAAAGCTATTATGTCTGAACCTATAAGCCTTGAAACACCAGTTACAGATGATTTGACTATACAAGACTATATAATAGATGAAACTTATAAAACGCCTGAAAAATATACCGAGAAAATATCTATGAGCAAAGATATCGAAGAATTATTAGAATATCTTGATGAAAGAGAAAAAAATATTATAATAAAACGATTTGGAATAAATCAACAAGAATGTGAAACATTAGAACAGTTAGGAAAATCGATGGGGTTTTCTAAAGAAAGAATTAGACAGTTGGAAGGTGAGGCGTTAAGAAAATTAAGACGTAACGAAAATATCCAAGAAAATAAAGAATATATTTTGTAACATAAAATAAAAAAAGATTATATTTAATGAACTACACCCTAAAAACCAGACAAAATAAAAAGTCTATTTTAGGGTTGTAGTTTACATATTTTTCTTTTTTATAAATTATAAAATAAAAGCTAAAACCATTAATAACATAGAACCAATAGAAACAGCTGTATTCATTTTAGAATAGAACCTGTTATTATCATATTTATGAGAACTCTTCTTTGCTTTTGACACACTTGCAAGTCTGTCGATTCTAATTTTTGCATCGTCATAGAAAAAATCTGTTTCAAAAACTTTATTCTCTAATCTTGATAATCTGTCATTTACTGTATCATTTGGATATGTATTATTTAAAATTCTTTCTTCTAAAGCAGCCAATTCATATTCATCTTTAGGACTATAAGTACTATATGGTCCTTGATTTTGTCTATCCCAATTTCTCATTGTAGGAGGAGTGTAATAAGATTGTATATCCGGCTCCGTATCGTTGTAAGCTGTATAATCACTATCATAACTGTCCCCGTAATTATCACTATTCCAGTTATTAGCAATAGGAGGATTTTGGTTATAGTATTCTGCTTTAATTCTTTCAACTCGTGTGTAATAATCATCTGTATCATAACTCTTATTAAATAATTTTTTTTCAATATTTACTATACGAGAATGAAGACTTTTTTCAGGTGATGATTTGTTAAACAATTTCTGTTCAATTTCATTTAAAATAGGGTAATTTTCAGTACCATCACTAACAATAAAATCATCTTCATTCATAAAAGTGTCTTTAGTTGGAGTTATTTCTTGTCCAATAACATCACCTGCTATATCCTTGTTTATTTTATCTAATCTAGTCTTTAATGAGCCTGTTTTGGTTTCTCCATATATATTTTTTTCTAATCTGCTTAACCTTGATTCCGGTTTTTCATTAGAATAATCTATCCCAAATGTTACATCTTCTAATTTTGACAATGTAGTTGATGTATTATCTGCTGAATAAACACTTAAGCCTAAGATTAATATAAATAATACAAACAATTTTTTTAGCATAATAGACCTCTAAACTCATGTTAAGTTGTGAGTTCAGATTATCTATTGAACCGTTTGAGAATTTATTTTTTTTGAAAAACTAATATTTTTATGTAGGAAAAAAGTATTAGAATTCAATACCTTTCCTAGCAGAAACTCCAATATCCCAATAATGTTTTACAGGCTCTATCTTTGATACCAAGTGCGCTACATCTATTATTTTTTGATTAGCACATCTGCCGGTTAATACTATTTCCATTTTATCCGGTTTATTTTTTATAGTTTCAACAACATCATCTACATTTATAATCCCTAAGGAAATAGCAATATTTAATTCATCTAAAATTATTAGATTATATTCATTATTCGTTATAGCTTTTTTAGCTTTTTGCCAACCTTCATTAATAACTTTTTTATCCTCTTCAGTAATATTGTTTGAATACACAATATGCTCAGTACCTGCTTGATATATAGTTAAATTCTTACTAATTTTTTCTGATAAATTTCTAAAAGAATTTAATTCACCATATTTGTTTCCGCCTTTTGTAAACATAATAAGTAAAACTTTCCAATCACGCCCTAAAGCACGCATAGCAAGACCTAATGATGCCGTAGTTTTACCTTTACCATCTCCTGTATAAACCTGAATATATCCATGTTCATCCCACTCAGGATTATATAAATTTGTCTCTTTTTCTTTATCCATATCCGATTTTATTATATATTAAATTTATGGATAACAAAACATCTCTTAGACTAAAAGCTAAAAATATTCGTAATAAATTGGATATTAAACAAATTAGCAAGGATATTGTTAATAATATTACTAATTCGGATATATTTAAAAAAGCCAACGATATAATGTTTTTTTACCCCTTAGAAAAAGAAATTAACTTATTAGATTTATTAGATTTTGCAGATAAAAATTTTTACCTACCCCGAATGAATGGAAAAAATCTTGAATGTTGTCCATATAAAAAAGGCGATAAATTAATTATAAAAAAATACAACATTAAAGAACCTCAAACAGAATGTATTTCTTGCCCTAAATTGGATTTAATTATAATACCTGCTCTTGCCATTGATAAATATGGAAATCGTTTAGGATATGGTGGAGGATTTTATGATAGATTTTTAGCAAATATAAAAACTATAAAAATTGTTCCAATTGCAGAAGAACTTATATTTGAAAAAATCCCGCACGAAAGATTTGATATTAAGATTGATTATTTCGTGACAGAAAAAAAGGTTTGTAATATAATGAACTCATAAAAAAAGGAGAAAAGCATGAGTGATGTTTCTAAAATTTTAAGCTATATGCCTACAGTTATTGAAGCTTCTTCAAGAGGAGAACGTTCTTTCGATATCTTTTCAAGATTATTAAGAGAAAGAATAATTTTCTTAGGTTCAGAAATAGATGACGAAGTAGCAAATTCAATAGTCGCTCAACTTTTACTTCTAGATAGTGAAAATCCTGAAAAAGATATTATGCTATACATTAATAGCCCAGGTGGTGTTATTACTGCCGGCATGGCTATTTATGATACTATGAATCTAATAAAAGCAGATGTTTCTACTATTTGTTTAGGAGAAGCAGCTAGTATGGGTTCTTTCCTTTTATCTTCTGGAGCTAAAGGAAAAAGATTAGCACTTCCATCAGCTAGAATTATGATTCACCAACCTTTAGGGGGAGCTAAAGGTCAAGCTACTGATATCGAAATTGAAGCTAAAGAAATTCTTAGAATGAAAAAAGAATTAACAACTATTTTAGCTCAAAATTCAGGACAAGATGT
>CALVEW010000132.1 GCA_944326645.1 Candidatus Gastranaerophilales bacterium | reverse complement strand
TTGTTATAATACCAAACAGGTTTAAGAGTTTTTTCATCTCTATACATACCAATATGCCTAATACATGCATCAGGTAGAATATCAATAGCTTCATCAGTAAAAATTAATCCTGCTCTTAAAATCGGTGAAATAATGATTTTAATATCAGGATCAATATCTTTTGCCATAAATGTTTTAAGTGGGGTATGAACTTCTCTATCTACTAAAGGAAGATTTTTAGAAGCCTCATATAAAAGAGCTCTGGTAATTTTACGAGCAGCGATTCTTACACTTTGAGAATCATTATCCTTATCTCTCATCGTACATAAACTTTGACAGATAACAGGATTAGTTATCAATTTTACATTTTCATTCAGCATGATTATTATCCTTATTCCCTTTCTTTATATCGTCCATTTTATTTTTATAATTGTTAATATCTTTTTGTACATTATCAACCCAATTATTAGAAAATTCAAGAAAATTATTTACATCTTTTTGAGTTTCTTGAGTATCATCTTGTAAATCAGAATTTTTTAAATCTTCTCCAAAAGAAGAAATTTTATACGTAATTGAACCAATCTTCCCAAACATTTGATATAATAAAGACCAACAATCTCTTAAACGGTTAGTTCTTGAGACAATAATATAATCATCAGCATCCAATCCGTATTGTTGAACATAATCTTTATTAGGCGGATAAAGTTCAATGGATTTGGATCCACCAAGCCCGGTAAATTCAACGTTTGCAATTGTCCCTTTAGGCAATTTAAGAGTTTTGTCTTTTATTACAAATCTAACAAAAATTTCATCATCATTAACGATTTTTAATGTTTTAACATATCCTACAGGCACCCCCATTAAATTGACGGGAGAACCGACAATTAAACCGTCCACATCAGCCATAAAGATATTATATAATTGGTAAGTATTTTGAGATGATTTAAAAATAAAATAAGAAAAAACAAAAAATGCTAGTATTATTAATAACCAGATAAGTAATTCAAATTCTCTAAAATAGCGAGTTCTAGATTTTCTAGCATCTTTATCCATAAAATGATTATAACTAAAAATTCAAATTCTCACAATATATATAGTTATATTAATCCATTACGAGTATTGAGATTATTATAAAGTTATTGTATCGTTAAAATCAAAATAGGAGAGAAATATGAACGCAATAGAAAAAATTATAGGAATAAATGAAGTTTTAAAAGACATATTTAGATTTGTTCAAGAGGATGAAGAAATAAAACCTGATTTTGAAGAATATTTATCAACAATGGGAGCAATGAATGCAACATCAACCCAAATGGAAAAACTATTTATTCCATATGTTTTCGAGCGTTATATTGGAGAACCTGCTAAAAATATTATTGAATTATATAATGAACGCGGAAATTCAAACAAAAAAAATATTGCAGAAAGTTTTCTTAATTCACAATACTCAATATTTAAAATCAAAAGGATTCTAAAAAATGGATTCAAATTATACAACTTAACTAACGAAAAAGAATATGAAGTCCTATCCCTAACTAAAATGACAAACTTTAGAGGAATCGGTATGGGCGAATTTATTGTTGCAAGAATTTTCAAACTAGAAAATGAATATTATTTAATAGGGATTGATAATGTTTTATCATCATCAAGCGAAGAAGATGCAACAAGATATGCAGTAGTAAGAATTGTTCAAGCACCATGGCTTGTATATCAAGATAATGAAGAAAAAGAAAATGAAATCAAAAACACAATACAAGAAACTTATGAGAAATTTATTGATATATATAAAACAGATGAAATTATTACAACAAACAAATATGCAGATTCTATAATTGGACAATTAAGCGAAGATGAAGCTCAAGAAGATTTTAATTTAGAAGAAGCGACTAAATCAATTGAAACATTCAAATTCTTTGAAATAAAAGAACTAAATAATGATTACAGCAATTTTATCGAAAATTCTCTTGGTGGATTTTCATCTCACAAAGAAACATACGATGTTGGTATAATTATGGATAAAGAATTTGGTATTTATACAATTCCGTTTTATAAAACATTCTGCATGATTTTTGAAGATGGAGATAAAGTAGAAAACAAAAAAGATTGCATTAATTACTTCTTAAATAATGATTCCGTTTCTGATAGCTTATTAAAACGAGTAGCATCAAAATATCCAAACTTTATGGATGTAATTAATAAAGAATTAGAGTCAAATTACACACTTGAAACATTAATCCAAAGATACAAAATGGACTTTTTAAGAAGAAAAATATACTCATCAACTTCTGTACTATTCCATTCACAAGTATTTTCAACATCATTAGGATTATTAGATAGTGTAGATGAATTTGTAGAAGCAAATAGTTAATTGTTACAATCCTTTACAAATATGTCAATTATATATTCTATATATACTTTATATAGATATGGATAGTTCAGCAGCAAATACATCTAATTTACAAAGCACAACCTATGTTCCAAATCAAAATATAGGGGAAGTAAACCAAGCTGTTACACAACCTGTGGCACCAAAAACAGTAGATGTAACAGGAGCAGAACAACCTGCTGCTACAACTGTTGAAACACAAGAATCAACAGAAGCAAAAAAAGATTTTAATATTGAAGCAAACCAAATGAATGCAAGTTATGCAAAAAAATATATTGCACCTTGGTTCAATAAATCTCAAACTTATACATTTAATCAAAATGGAGATGGCTACTTTCTAACAAATGTTTTAAACAACCCAGATAATATAAAATTTGCATTTACAAGACAAATCAGACGCGATACAAATATTCAAAATTCATTTAATGAAGCAAAAGAATTATTTTCAGGATTAGACACAACAAATTATCGATATATGCAACACCCAACTTTAGGGAAAATGCGAGTTGCAATTGATTCAGATGGTAAAGATATTGGCTTACCTGAACCTATAAATGAGACAGGAAACCCATTTGAATTAGATGAACCTAAAAATATTCACACACTATTGCTTAGTTAGTAATTATTTATATATAATATAATATATGAAACTTGCAGTAGTAATAAATCATAATGTATCTAATACTAAAAACGTTCTTTCAAAGTTCGAAGAAGAACTTCAAAAGAACGCTTTAGAGTATGAAGTTATCAATGTAGATAACTTGAAAGGAGGTTATGATTTTATATGTGTAATAGGTGGTGACGGGACAATATTAAAAACAGCCCGTTATTACGCAAACTATGGGACACCGATATTAGGAATAAACTTAGGGCGTTTAGGTTTTTTATCCCAAACAGGCACCGACAATATTGAAAAAGTAATTCAATGTATAAAAAATAATTCATACAAAGTTCAAGAACGTTTAATGTTAAAATCCGGAAATTTTGTTGCTTTAAACGACTTTGTAGTAAAAGGTTGTTCCACAACAAGAACTTCAAAATTTTCATTAAAAATTAATGATAAATTTGTATGTGATTACATTGCAGATGGAATAATTATTTCAACACCAACAGGCTCAACAGCTTATGGTCTATCAGCAGGAGGCCCGATTTTATCACCGGATATTGACTGTTTAGTAATAGTTCCAATATGTCCACATACACTAACTGCAAGACCACTTGTAATACCTGCAAGAGAAAAAATAACAATTAGTTCAATGGATGAATTATTAAATGTAGCAATAGACGGTCAAGAATACAGCGATAAAATAAAAGAATTTAATATTGGAATGTCAGATAAAAAAGCTAAACTAGCCTTCTTAGCAGATGATGATTTTTATTCAATATTGAGGAATAAATTACATTGGGGAATCTCACCGTCAAGTTTTGCTAGTGATAAATAAATTATACTCCACCCCAACCTTGATCACCACCACCTTCACCACAATTGTGGACAACAGAAGTTTCAGTAATAAAAGTATCACAAACGGTATTTATAGCATAACATTGAATCCCCTCAGGTTTTTCAATATATTCAACAGATTTTATTTGTTTATAAGATAAATCTAACTGTAATACTTTTTGAGAAGCCTTAAGTTTAATAACATTTTCAACTTCATGACAAACATCAGGTTCATATGCAGCCCAACCTTCATTAGTTAGAATTGCATGGTCATTGGTTACTTCTATCTTTGAATCATCATCAAATGTTATAACAACAAGATTATCTCTTATAGGTGAATGTATATCAATAACTTCAGTTTGCTCAATTTGCTTTGTTTCCATATTATAAGCCGCAACTAAATCTCCAACATTAATATCAGTTGGTTTTTTATAAGTTCCTTGATTATCAACTAAAATATTTGCATAATATGGAACACAAGTAGAAGAAGAAGCTTCTAACACAATTTCTTTAATTTCGCTTGATTGAGAAGTCCAAGTCCCTGATTTACTTGTATAACCTGTTGCAGCGACATAATATGAAACTTCTGTTCCTTTTAAAACAGTTATACTATTACCTTTTTGAGAAAAGCCTTGAGCAGTCAATGTAACAGTAGCATCAGAAGGAGTTGGATTAATAGTTAATGTAACAAACATAGTATTAATTTTGTCCTCCAAAGCAACAATACGAGCAACTAAACTAGAATCATCATATACCGCACTTCCAGATATAATACCATTTCTAATTGTGATAGTAGAACCATCTACTTTTACACCACCTAAAGTCGTTGTTGAAGCGGTTGGAAGAGTGTAAGGTTGAGGAATGTTTGGTTTGTTAGATAAATCATTGTAACTACCACTTGTTGCAACAGCTGATAAATCTGATGTGTTCGCTTTAGCAGATAATTCGGTTTTTGTAGCTAAATTTGAAACATCAGGGATTGTTGGTTTATCAGATAAATCATTGTAACTACCACTTGTTGCAACAGCTGATAAATCTGATGTGTTCGCTTTAGCAGATAATTCGGTTT
>CALVEW010000131.1 GCA_944326645.1 Candidatus Gastranaerophilales bacterium | reverse complement strand
AAGCCCATTTGAAAGAGATAAAAACCGTATTATGTACTCAGAGGGCTTTGATAGATTACGTTATAAAACACAAGTTTTCTATAATCCTCAAAATGATATGGTATCAACTAGAAGTACACATACAATGCTTGTATCTGATATCTCAAGAAACATATGCAGAAGATTAGGACTTAATGAAGATTTAGCCGAAGCTATAGCGCAAGGACACGACATCGGGCATTCTCCTTTTGGGCATGATGGAGAAAAAGCTATTAATAAAATTACACAAGAAAAAGGACTTCCCACATTTTGGCATGAAAAAAATAGCTTACATATGGTTGATGACATATTGTTGCTCGAAAATAGCAAAGGGAAACAAAAAAATTTAGATTTAACATATGCGGTAAGAGATGGAATAATAAACCATTGTGGAGAAGTTAACCAAAACTTTATTATGCCAAGACATGAATTTGTCGATTTAAAATCAATAAATAAACCCGCACAATTTGAACCTTATACTTGGGAAGGTGTTGTTGTAAAACTATCCGATAAAATCGCATATTTAGGTCGTGATATTGAAGATGCTAAAAAAATGGGAATACTAAAAGAAAAAGATTTAAAATCATTAAGCAAATTAATGGAGAAACATCTAGGAATTCCTAATTTAGAACCCAATAATACAAATATCGTCAATCTATTTATAAATGATGTAGTAAATAATTCTTCCCCTGATAAAGGGATAGGTTTTTCTAAACCTGTTGCGAATTTAATGGATGATATAAAAGAATTTAACTATAAAAACATTTATTTAAAGCCGAAATTAAAGCAAATTAATGGTAAAAAAGTTGATGAATTTATAAAACCGGTATTTGACTACTATGCAGGAAGTTATGAGGAAAGAGAAATAGTTAAAAACACAAGGAAAAATCCTGTTTTAACACTTTTTAAATCTTGGTTAGTTAAATATGTAGATAATCCTCAAAGACCTAAAAATTGCGAAAATAAAATTCTTTATAATATCAAAAATCCCAAAGAATATAATCAAGCTGTAGTTGATTTTATTTCCGGGATGACTGATAAATACTTACTGAAAGTATACAAATATATTAATAAAACAAAATAAACTATTCTAATGCAAGTTGTTGTCTATAAAATGGACTATTAGCAATTCTAGTTTGAATATAATTATTGTTTTTATCTGAATTTTTGTATAAATATGCAAGTTGATTTAATCTTTTATTCAAATCTGTAACTTGATAAGTTTTGTTTGGTTGTTTTAATTTAATCCAATACTTAGCTTCTGTTTGAGTTGCAAGAGTTTCTTCAGCTAAAGTTGCCTTCTTTGATTTGTGACAACTTTCGTGAGCTATTAAACAAGCAATTTCCTCTATTGAACATTTTTTATATTTTGTATTAATCAAAATATAACGCTCTCCAAAATTTGTTTCACCATTTATTGCATAATGATCTTTGTAACTATAAGATAATAATGATAAATCATAAAATACTATTTTTACTGAATTTTCTTGAAGATTATCAAAAACTTCATCAGCTCCAACTTTTTCTAATAACAATAAAGCATCTGAAATCTTAAAATCATCTGTAAAGTGATTCATATTATAAGCAAATGCAGGTGCAATTGCTAGAAAAATAAAACATAATAAACTTAGGGTAAATTTTTTCACGCTAAATACACTCCATTAAACGGATTGAATACTCTCTATATCTTGTTACTTATATAAAAAGTATTTGTATTTAGCGCGATTTCAGCTTATTACTTTTTATTTACAAAAAGTAATAATTTATACAGATAGTTTTTCTTTTGCTTCTAATTCTTCTAAATATTTAGAGGCATAAACAGCACTTATTGCCCCATCAGATGTTGCTGTAATAACTTGTCTTAATGGAGTATTTCTAACATCTCCTGCTGCAAATACCCCCTCAACTGAAGTTTGCATTGTACTATCTGTTATTATAAATCCATTTGCATCTTGTTGAACTTGTCCTGTAATTCCTTCAACATTAGGAGTGAATCCAATATATGGAAAAACTCCATCTGTTTTTAATTCCGTGATTTCTCCTGTTTTAACATTTTCAATTACAGCAGTTGTTACAACATTTTCACCTTTGATTTCATTAACTTTACTATCCCAAATAAATTCAATCTTAGGATTATTAAATGCTCTTTCCTGAACAATTTTATCGGCTCTTAAAGCATCTCTTCTATGAACTATGTAAACTTTATCAGCAAATTTTGTAAGGTACATAGCTTCTTCAACTGCTGCATTTCCACCGCCTACAACTGTTACAGTTTTTTCTTTATAAAATGCACCATCACAAACAGCACAATAACTTACCCCTCGACCAACAAATTCTAGTTCACCTTTAACTCCTAATTTTTTAGCTTGAGCTCCACATGCAATAATAACTGTTTTAGCCTTAAATGTTCCTTCTAATGTTTCAATTACTTTTGGATTAGATACTAAATCAATATTTTTGATTTCTTGCATTGGAAATTTTTGAACACCAAACTTATCTGCATGTTCTTCAAATTTTTCCATCAAATCATACCCACCAATAATTGGAAACCCCGGATAATTTTCTAATTCAAGATAATTTGATGGCTGACCACCTAACATACTTATATCAATAATCGCAGTAGATGCAGAACTTCTTGCTGCATAAATCCCTGCAGATAATCCTGCCGGTCCACCACCAAGTATTATTATATCAAATTCGTAAATCCCCATCGCATTACCTCCTATATAATATATTTAGCTTTTATTTTATACTTTGCCCAGCAAGTCTTTTACCTTTTATTTCATATCTTGCTTTTTCTGTTGTTAAGACATGTCCGTCATATAATGAATGAGTTTCTAATTTAACCTCATTTATTCCGGAAAATGTGTCTTTTTCAATCCTTATTGAAACAACATCTTTCAATACTTTGTTATCCCAATCGGCTGTCTTAGTAAAGACAACTAAATTACCTTCAGTTGCTTGTAAACCTACTTCAGCCTTTGCTCCTGTAAATGGATTGTCTAACTTTAAGACGTTACCAACTCTCGATAAGTTCCATAAATCTGTACTTGTTGGCTTAAAAGTCCTTGGGCTGTTGGTTTCCACAAGATGTGCTTCAACTTGCCATGTTCCAAATAATGTTTTAGGGATTTTATCAACTGATACACCTGCTTCAATTGTGTATGCAAATGCAGATGTTATTCCAATAAATAATACTATTAATAAAATCCATATTTTTTTCATTTATACAGTCGCCATTTTTTCTTGTAACTGCTTTGCAGAATCTTCATAACCGGAACGCCCCATTAATGCATATGTATAATTTTTTGCCTGCTCAACTCCCGGTTGATTGAAAGTATCAATATTATATAATTCTCCTGCTATTGCAGTTTGAACTTCTAACATATATAGAAGTTGCCCCATATAATATCCATTAATTTTTGGCAATGTGATAGTAACTGTTGGGCGGGAATGATCTGATAGTGTTACTTTAGTTGCATCTGCTTCTGCATTTATCAAATCATTTATAGTTTTGCCACCTAAATAACCAATACTTGTATATTCAAATATTTTAGGAATATCTAATGTTGTATCAAATTCTTTTACTCTAATAAAGTTAATTAATTTATCATTTGGTCCTTCATTGTATAATTGGATTTGAGAATGTTGATCAGTAGCACCAACAGATTTTATAGGTGTTGGACCGACATTAACTTTATTTCCATTTCTATCATATTCCTTACCTAATGACTCTGCCCAAAGTTGAACATACCAATCAGAAACATACTTTAATCTTGAAGAATATGGCATCATAACAGATAATTTTTTACCTTTTTTAGTATCCATTAGATAATGAATTAATGCATTTTGAGCTGCAATATTTTGATGAATATCAATATTTTTTAATGCCAAATCCATATCCTTGATACCATTTGTTATTTCATCAATATCAAGACCAACTAAAGCCATAGGTAATAAACCAACAGCAGAGAATACTGAAAAACGTCCACCAACATCATCAGGAATAATAAATGTCTTATAACCTTCTTGATCTGCTAATTGTTTTAAAATTCCAACATTCTTATCTGTTGTTACAACAATATTTTTTCTGTAATCATCACCAAGTTCCTTTTCTAACAAATCTTTTAGAACCATGTACTGAGCCATTGTTTCCGCGGTTGAACCAGACTTAGTGATAACATTAACTAATGTTTTTTTAAGGTCTAAAATACTCAACAACCCATTAATAGAATCGGGATCAATATTATCTAAAAAGAATATTCTAGGAAAATTATTTCTTTCCTCTTTTGTTAATAAATTCCAATAAGGCTTTAATAATGCTTCTGTTACAGCCAAACCACCTAATGCAGATCCGCCAATACCTAAAACTAATATGTTATCAAATCTACCCTCAACCATTGAAGCAAATTCTTTTACATACCAAATTGTTTCTTCACTATACCCAAGGTTCATCCATTGTAACCATTGACCTGGTTTATCTTTTCGTTTATTTAAATCTGCAATAATATGGGTAATTGTATCTTTATAATTGTTAAACTCCTCTTCTAAATTAAGACCATTTTCTTCTCCGATAACCACAGCATCAGCATTTCTGTAATTAAGTTCGAGCATTAGCAAACCTTTCTCTTATTTTATCCCCTACATAATAATTATATTATTAACATATAAAATTACAAGCAAAACCAATGATAAAGCACCATTTAAGAATATATTTATTAATAATGCGTAACAATTATTTAGTATATGTTATAGTTTCTTTATTAATTAATTTCGGTAATTTATCTATTTTATAAAACATTTCAGATGCAATTTTGAATTGCTCCGGAGTAGCACTAACAAAAATCTTTTCATAGCCAACTGCT
>CALVEW010000130.1 GCA_944326645.1 Candidatus Gastranaerophilales bacterium | reverse complement strand
CAACAATTAAAATAGAAGGACCTTTATCTGGTCATACATATTGGGAACATAACGATAGTGTTATTTGTAAAAACACTGCAATTGGAGGAAATATATTATTAAACGTAGCAAAAGATGCTCAATTTACATCTCCTGAAAACTTACATTTTGTAAACCCTAATGTTGGAGGAGTCTTAACAGCAGATGCTAAAAATACTTTATCATTTACAAAAAATGGTTCTGACTTAAATATTAACAAAGCATTTACTGACAAATATAAATTAACAGCAGGCAACGAATTACAATTTAAAACAGATAAAAACTTAATCGCAGATAATACAGCTGGAACATTCTATTCAAAATTAACAAGTTTCTTTGGTAAAAATGTTACTCTTAATAACATTGAAACAAAAGGTGCATTAAAAGCTGAAGCAAATGACAATGTTATAGCAAATAATATTAAAGTTGCAACTGGCTCAATTTGGGAAAATATCTTAGGAAAACAAAATACAGTTGCAACATTTAAAGGAAAAGATATTATATCTCAAGATTCAAGCTACAACGGAGAAGTAGTTGTAAAAGCAAATAATGCAACATTCATCCAAAATGACGGCAAAATTTTAAAAATAATGGATTCAATTATCTCAAATAATTTAATAGTAGATTCTAATGGCGAAATCTACATTGGTTCTTGGAATAAATCAGGAAACTATGGTACACCAACTCAAATTGGTAATGCTGATTTATACACAACAAACAAAATCACAATATGGGATGCAAATATTAGTGGCAACACTCAATTAACAGCGGATAATTCTATCAATATTTATGATTCAAACTTCAATACTGCACAAATGAATGCAAACAGTATTAAATCAAACAACTCAAATTATGCAGGAGATATAAGTGCAGTAGCAAATAATGCAGAATTTACAAGCAACGAAAAATTATCATTCATTGATACAGCTATTGAAAAATTATTTAAAGCACATTCAAACAAAGATGTTGAAATCAAAGATAATTCTAAATTTAACAATGCAGACTTAAAAGGTAAAAACATAATTGCAACAAACAATGCAAACTTCAATGGTGATATCAAAGTTAATGCAGAAAATGCACAATTCAAAACAGATAATAAATTAACATTCAAAGATTCAAACGTATCAGGTTTATTTGAAGTAGAAAATAAAGCAAACTTAAACATCATTGACTCAATTATCAATACAGCAAAATTAACAGCTAATAACATTGCAGCTAAAAACACAAACTTCAAAAATACAGTTACTGTTAATGCAACAACAGATGCTAGTTTTGATACTAACAATGATATAACAGTTACTGGTACAGTTGGAAACAACTTCATTGCAAATTCAAAAGGAAATGTATCAATTATCGATATGATTGCAAATAAAATTAATGCAACAGGTAAAAATGTAAATCTTACAAAAACTACTGGAGACCTAACAATTGATAACAATATAAACTTAACAGCAGATAATGAAGTTCTAGTAGAATCAACAAATGGTAACTTAACTGTTGACGGAACAACTATCAATGCAAAAAATGTAACAGCAAAAGCAAAAAATAATAACGAAGTTAAAAATGTTAATATTGCAGGAACACTTCAAACTTCTGGAGACAGAATCTCTATAAATGATTGCTCTAGCGACCACTTAGCAATTATCAATCCTGAAAATAACAAATTCAGCTACGCAGAAATATTTGGAACAAAAGCTAATACAACAGAATTTGCAAATGGTGAATATTTATACATCGATTTAACAAACTCATCTTTATACAAAAATAACAGAAACTCTATTATTGCAAGCGCTAATAACGTTGACAAAATCGTAATTTACCCAACATTATTTGGTAGTGAAGTAGGTCAAGAAACAACTAAAAACTTAAATAACTTAGTACAAAAAGGAGTTAATCCAGTAATCGGAACAGATTTCTCACCAATCGCATTCGCAGCAAACGAAAATGGTAGAAGAGGTGGAATCTACAAAGCTGCTGGAGATAAAATCTTTAAAGATACAGAAGAAATTGTTCACATAACTGATAGATTTAATATCGAATAATATGAATAACAATTATAGAAAAAGGACTTAAGTAAAACTTAAGTCCTTTTCTGTTAAAATTTTTTATACTGGTTAATATTTATATAATTAAAAATATTTCTCACAATTAAAGGAGGGAAATTATAATTATTATTACAAGGTGATATTTTTAAAATAGCTTTATTATTACCAAAAGTAAAAACAGTAGCCAAAAATTTATATTGATAATAAGAAAAAACAATATACCCACCTTGAGACTGAATTTCTTCAATATTAAAATTATTATGAGAAATAGCAGCTTCAGTCAAAAGAAATAATTTCTCAAACCCGACATTAAATGTTTTAACACATTGAGGTTGAGTTACATTTTGAGGAATCCCAAGTGGAGTAGACTGAGGAGTTTGAGCAGGAGGGTTTGCAAAAGAACAAACACCACAAAAATATAATATTAATATACAAACTATTCTAATTATTCTTTCCATGATTCACCATAATTTATATCAACTAACAAAGGAACTCTTAAAGGTTGGTCTAATTCCATACATTCTTGAACCAAATTTTTAACTTCCTCAAGTTCTTCTTTTGGTAATTCAAACACAAGTTCATCATGCACTTGCATAATCATTTTTGCAGATAAATTTCTCCTAGTAAGTTCTTCATCAACCTTTATCATTGCTTGTTTTATCAAATCTGCGGCAGTACCTTGTAAAGGCTGATTTATTGCAGCTCTTTGGGCAAATTCACGCATTTGATAATTTGAACTACCTAATTCTGCAGCTAAATATCTTCTCCTACCTAATATTGTTTCAACATATCCATGTTCATTTGCAAAATCAATTTTATCTTGCATATATTGTTTTATTTTGGGATATGATTCAAAATATTTATCAATAAATTCTTGGGCTTGAGTATTTGAAATATTTAAGTTTTTAGCAAGACCATATTTTGATTGTCCATAAACAATTCCAAAATTAACAGCTTTTGCTTTTCTTCTCATATCCTTTGTAACATCTTCAATTTTTACACCGAAAACTTTTGAAGCAGTCAATGTATGAACATCAATATCAGAATTAAAAGCTTCTATTAAGTGTTCATCACCTGATACATGAGCTAATAGCCTTAGTTCAATTTGCGAATAATCCGCAGATAAAATTATATTATGCTCCTTATCTTGAGAGCAAAAAGCATTTCTTATTTTATTTCCTTCTTCTGTCCTTATTGGAATATTTTGTAAATTTGGATTTGAAGAAGATAAACGTCCAGTAACTGTCGTTGCTTGGTTATACGTTGTATGAATACGTCCATCTCTTTTTGAAATTAATGTTGGTAATGAATCTGTATAAGTAGATTTTAATTTCGAAAATTTTCTATGTTGTAAGATATAATCACATATTTCGTATTCTAAAGCTAATTCCTCTAATATTTCTGCAGAAGTTGAACGAGATTTTTTCTTCTTATTTTTAATTTCTAATCTATCATATAAAACTTCAGCAACTTGCTTTGGAGAATTAATATTAAAAGGCCCACCTGCCAATTGATATATAAATTCTTCTAATTCAGCAAGTTTTTCAGTCATATAAGAAGATAACTGTTTTAAATAATCAACATCAATGGCAACTCCTGTGTATTCCATTTTTGCAAGAACTTTTGTTAAAGGAATTTCAATATTTTCTACAATATTTTTTTCATTTTCAGACAAATTATTTTTCCAATATTCTGTTAATTTTAATATTGTATATCCTTCATCAGCAGCATATTTCCAAATTGTATCAGTACAATCAGAAGTAATTTCAACTTTGTTTAGCATTATATGATTTAAGAAATCCATGGCTTGAAAATCTAAAGAATGGTTACGATTTGGATCTTTGACATAACTTGCAAGTAATACATCATAATCTAAACCTGCTAATTCAATATTATTATCTTTTAATATATTAATTGCTTGCTTTGCATCATAAAAATATTTTTTTATTTTTTCATCTTCTAAAATTTCTTTTATATTTAATAAATAATTTGATGGTAAATAATAACCTTTATCATTAAAACCTATTGAAAAAGCAATTATTTTATTTTCGTTTTCAGTATAAAAATTTATTGCGAACATGCCGGCATTTTTAATATCTGAGATTAAAGTATCAATGTTTGATTCATCGACTTTGACAGATTCAAATTCAGTATCACCAACAGATTCTTTTACAGCTAGAGAAAACAAACCAAGCTGTCCATTATCAATAGGAGTATCTTTTTTCTGTTCTAAAATAGGGATAATTTTTTGATCTTGGATTTCTTCATTAGGATTAAAAGAAGATAATATAGGATTAATATTTTTCATAAAAGAATAAAATTGCATTTTTTTAAGAAAATCAGTAACTTTATCAATATTAGGTAAAACAATATTAGCTTTTTCAAAATCAAAATTTATATCAACATCTCTAATAATCGTAGCTAGTGTTTTACTCAAAACAGCAACATCTTTTTCAGCACAAATTTTTTCTTTTACAGATTTTTTTTCAATATTATCACAATCATCCAAAACAGCTTCTAAATTACCATATTTTTCTAATAATTGCTGTGCAGTCTTAGGACCAATACCTCTGATTCCTGGGATATTATCAGACGTATCACCTCTTAATGCCTTATAATCAACAACTTGATTTGGATAAACACCTAGTTTATCAAAGACTTGTTTCCAACCATATTCAAATAATTCACCTTTTGAAGGGATTAAAACTTTTACAAAACCTTCCTTATCAATTAATTGAAAAGAATCTTGATCTCCTGTTAATATAAGTGTTTTATCCCCTCTTTCAGTAGCTCTTTTAGAAATTGTCCCAATCAAATCATCAGCTTCAAAACCTTCCTTTGTATAAATAGGAATATCAAAAGCTT
>CALVEW010000129.1 GCA_944326645.1 Candidatus Gastranaerophilales bacterium | reverse complement strand
GTACATCTCAATACTAAAAAACAGCCTCAATCGTGCTGTCTGTTTGATTTTTTATTAAATTTTCTCCGTCTCAATGTCCCAGAAACCTATTAGAAACCTATTACCCAGAAACCTATTACCTATTATAAGCATTAAAAAAGAGACCTTATCGGTCTCTTATCTTAAATGGTGGGCCGCAGTGGACTCGAACCACCGACCTCACCCTTATCAGGGGTGCGCTCTAACCACCTGAGCTAGCAGCCCATTTAATCTTGCGAATAAACTATCTAATCAGCTAGTCCCTTACGCAAGTTTTAATTTATCATGAACAACTTTTAAAATCAAGTTATTTATATTATAATTTTTTTTAGAGGCTAAATTAATGAATAAAACTCCTAAATCACTTAGATTACATATTGGTATCTTTGGAAAAACTAATGTTGGAAAATCATCTTTTTTAAATGCAATAACGAAACAAAATGTCTCAATTGTTTCTGATATTGCAGGAACAACAACTGATGTTGTTGAAAAATCTATTGAGTTATTTCCAATTGGACCTGTTACATTCTTAGATACTGCAGGAATCAACGACAATACTCAACTCGGAGAGCTTAGAAAAGAAAAAACTCTTAGTATCTTACAAAGAACAGATGTTGCAATGCTTATTATTGACTTTAATGGTTTAACTAATTATGAATTAGAAATAATTAATTCTTTTAAAGAACTGAATATTCCTTATTTAGTCATAATAAACAAATTTGATATAAACCAAATAACGGCTGAAAAATATAATGAAATTGTTGAACATACAAATATAATTATTGAAACTTCATCTTTAAATGATAATGATATATGCTCAAAAATTATATCAGGATTAATAAAAATTCTTCCGGATGAATTTATTAACCCTCCATCAATCTTAGGAGACAAAATAAATTCTGGAGATACGGTAATACTAGTTACTCCAATTGATAAAGAAGCTCCAAAAGGACGATTAATATTACCTGAAGTACAAACTATCCGAGATATTTTAGATAATGATTGTGTTTCTATTGTTGTACAAGAAAATAGATTAGAACAAGCTATAGAAAACCTTAATATTAAACCTAAACTTGTTATTACTGATTCTCAAGCATTTAAAACTGTTAATGAAATTGTTCCTGAAACTATACCAATAACATCATTCTCTATTCTTTTTGCTAGACTAAAAGGAGACTTAAATTCATTTATTGAAGGAACAAAATCAATAGAAAACTTACAACCAAATGATAAAGTTTTAATATTAGAAAGTTGTACTCATCATGCTATTGACGATGATATTGCAAGAGTAAAAATACCTAAATTGTTAAAACAAAAATTAGGTTTTGATTTAGATTTTGAATATAAAACAGGTCATGACTTCCCTAGCATTAGCGGATATAAATTAATTATACATTGTGGTGCTTGCATGACTAATCGCAAAGAAGTATTATCTAGAATTTTAATTGCAAAGAAAAAACATATCCCTATAACTAACTATGGTATAGTAATATCATATTGTCTTGGAATTCTTGATAGAGCAATTCAAATATTCAATTGTGAATAATTGTAAATATAACACTTGTTAGTTTGTAAAAAATAGTCTATAATTAGAAACATCTTGTAAATATTATCTTTAAGACAGATATTTGCATATTGTATTGTAAAGATATCAAAAAAAACTGTAACAAAATAGCAATTTCATAAATTTTGCATACTTATTTTATTTATAAAGACGTGTATAGGGAAGGTAAGTTAATTGATTTCAAACACAACTAGATTAGGGACCAGCAATAATAGTGATATAAACACTAAAAAAAATAATAACCCTAAATTTAAGGGTATAGGTAGTGCAGCTCTAAATGCTACCGGAAATGCAATGAATTGGATTGAAAATGGCGGATTTGTAACCTCATTCTTAATCCAAGACACACTTGGAATGACTGTACCTAGAACTAGAGAAGGACTATACCGAGATAGAGATAAAAAAGTTAAATTCAAAGATATGAATTTCAAAGAAGCTGGAGAAGTATTTATCAGAGAATTCTTATCTGGTCCTTTAATGATGTTTACTCCATTTATTGTATTTGCTCTTACTAAAAAATTTATGGGCAAATCTACATTTAATAATACAGGTTTAGTAAAAAAAATGGGTAAAAATTTCACCGATGTTATCAAAAATAAAAAATCAGGTGAAACAGTTAAAGGATTAAAAGAAAACTTCTACCGCAATACTCTTCATCAAATGGTAGAACACACTACACCTAATGCAACAGGTAAAAATGAATTTGTAGAAAAAATATTCAATAATGTTTCTAAATTAGATGAATTAGAAGCTCAACTTCCTAATGCTAAGGGGAAAACATTTGGACAAAAATTATCTAATATATTTAAATCAAAATCTAATAAATTTAAATCAGAAAAAGATATTTTAAAAGAACAAATAGCAGAAACAAAAGGTAATATTTTAAAAGAATTCAATGAATATCATACAACACATTCTAATGAATTAGGACTTGTTAATAAAATTAGAATTAATAATGATACGTATAGTGCCGCAGAATCAATTGATTCCATGAGAAATTATGCATTTGATGCAATTAAAGGAAATGACATTACACAAATATCAGAAGATACTGCTAAAAATCTTGAAAAGAAAACAATGGCAAAAAGAATTTTTTCAACTGTAGCAGCATCTTTAGCAACTATTGGTTCAACATCAATAGTTCCAGCAATTTATACAATATTAAATCCTGTTGCTCCTGGAGCTATGGATAATGGATGCTATAATCCTGACCACGAACACATGCCAACTAATAAAACACAAAACATACAAAAACCAGATAATAACAAAACCACAGATAAAAAAGGAAATGTTCAATTCAAAGGTAACGTTCTTAGACAATTACAATTTGACGGAAACCAATTAACACCATTGTTAATGACAACTTTAGCTGCAGGTGGGTTAATTGTTCCTAGAGTTAGAACAGCTGTTAAAAGAGCTCCTATTGATGAAGATGGTAAAAAGAACTTAATTGAAGTACCTGAAATTCTTACAAGAGATATCATATCTACAACAGCTGTTACATTTGGGGTTCCTATTTTATCTAAAGCTATGGTAAATACATATGAAGATGCTTCAGGTTTTGTTCTTAAAAATAATAAGCCTAATGAAAAAATGTCTACATTCAAGAAAATTATTGACACAATAAATCCATTAAGTAGTATTGAACCATTCAACAATAAAGATTTAAAAGAAATATACGGAAATATAGACAGTAAAGCTAAATTAACTAATTTTGCCCAATTTATAGATGAAAAAGGTGGAGATTTAGCAAAAGTATTTAAATCTCTAAAAAATGGTAAAGAAACATTTGCAGGTACTGTTGGAGATTTTGACTCATTAACAAATGCAAAATTAGACAGAAAAGCTTCTAATGCAAAAATTATGGAAGCAATTACAAATCATTTCGATGAAAATATGGTTAAAAAACTTATGGAACCAGCAAAAGCAGGTAAACAAAATGGAATGTTTATAAAAGCTAGAAATCTTAATTCGCTTCCTAAATTCCTTAATACTATCGTATTAGTTCCGGTATTCCTTGGTGTTGTATTACCTAAAATTGTTTACGGAATTACTGCTAAAAATCGTAAAAAATTAGAAGAAGCTAGACTTGCTAAAATGCAACAAAAACAAACTCAACAACAAAAAGCTCAACCAGTTACAAATATACAAAAAACTCAATTAACAGGACAGGTAACTTTCAACAAACTAAAACATAACAAATAATAAACTTAAACATAATAATTTAATAATCATCATAGAGTAGTATAAAAGGAGTATCGAGAATGATTAAGTTTTCACCTGTTAGAAATAATTACTCATACACAAAGTTTACATCTAACAACCAACAAAAAAACTCTCAAAATAATACAAATAATCAACAAAAAATAAAAACAAATATTGCATCCAAAATAAAAACAGGAGCATTAGTAACTACTGCATTTTTAGCAGGTTTAGGAATTGGGAACAATATTTCAACAGAGGCAAAAACTAAAACGAATGAAAAAATTCAAAATATTGAAGTTGAACAAAATACTGAAAAATTTATTACCCCTCAAGAAGGAAGAATAGAATTAAAAAAACAACCAAATATGACTATCGTTGTTAATGATACTATTGATCATGAAACAGGCAAATACATAGAAGAGAGAAAATATAAAGTAATGAAAATTGCTTTAATGAATGAACAATCAATAAGAGAATTAAACTCAGGAGATACTATCAAAAAAGCTGAGTATTCCGATTATGAACATATTCCTAAAAAAACTTTAACTCAAAATATAGCTGACAATACAACCGAAAAACGTATAATAAATGGATTTGACAAAAAATATATTCCAAATTCCATTGATAATATTGTATATTATACAGATGGAAGTAAAGATAGTACAAACACAAAACCTACAGAATGCAAAATATCATATCAACATATAGACCCTCAAATAGAAAAAAAAGAAGCTGCTGATTTTGATGAGCTTAGTGAAATTTTTTTAGATATTGTTTTGGGAGAAGATTAAATATTACATAATTATTAAGAATTGTAAAAATATTCTCAAAACTTTAAAGATAAATCAATTTAAGCCGTTAACCAATATTATAGAACTATTGGAATAGGGAAAATGGGTTTATCGTCATCACAAGCAAGATTACTTTCATTAACAGGAAGAATGCATGATATTGAATATAAAGCACAAAAGCTTGAAGCTCAGAAGCTACAAATGGCTAACGAATCAACTCAAGTATACAAAGAATATGAAAATGCTTTAAATTCAACAAAAATCCAATACAAAACAATTGGAGCAGATGGTTCTGCAAAATTTATTGATGCTACATATGGTGCATTATGCACATACCAAAATAATTCAAGAATCCAATATGCATTAGCAGATACATTAACAAACTTCATATATGTTCCACAAGTAGTTG
>CALVEW010000128.1 GCA_944326645.1 Candidatus Gastranaerophilales bacterium | reverse complement strand
GGTACCCCCAAGCGAATTCGAATCGCTGTCTACACCGTGAAAGGGTGTTGTCCTAGGCCTCTAGACGATGGGGGCTCGTGACATAAGTATATAGTAACAAAACAAGATTTAATGTCAAGCAATTTTGTAAAAAAACTTTATCTTATTTTTTAGCTATTGTACTAACTTATATCTGCCATATAAAAATAACTGAAAATATATAGATTGACATTTATAAAACTAAGTGTAAGATTAAGTTATGAACAAACTTATTTCGTTTTATAAATCTCAAAGACAAAAATTTTGGACGCATATTCTATTACCGTTTACGCTTACTTATTGGGGGTATATCATATATGGTTGGAGTATTTTCTGGAGATATGGAGCAATAGTTGATGTAATACCTGCAATATTTTGGTTTATTGGATTGTGCATATTTTTAGTTGGAGTATTAATTGCTCTGATTTCAACAATAATTAATTTATTCTTAAAAAAAGAAATTAAGAATAAATTCTTACTCGAAAATAAAGTTTATGGAACTATTTGGCATATTGGGAATATTTTGTTAGTATTACTTATCATTATGCATGTATACGTAATATTAATGTTAGTATTTACAAAATAATATTTGGATACGATTTAAACAATTGATTATTTTAAAATAAATGAAAATATATATATTGACATTAAGTACAAGCAATGTAATATGTATATTATGAACAAAGTCCTACATATAATTATAAATATGTTCAAAAAATATGACTCTTTAAGAGAGGAAGCTTGGACTCATTTCATTGTTTTAGTGACATACATTTTTGCCATAAGTATTGTATATCATAATATTACAACACCTAACGATTCAGGAACAGGTTATACTTCTTTTGTTTATTTAATTAAAACAGTACCTTTCTATCTCTGTTTTGTAGGACTATCACTTTCTATGGGATTTTACAATATATTCCAGAAAGACAAAATAAAAAATAAATTTCTCACTAAAAACAAAATTTATACCATTTATTGGTATATTGGAAATATTATTTTTTTCTACATTGTAAGAATATTTATTATTTTTATTAAATAAAAATAATTTGAATAATTAAACTAAATAACGGAAAATATATAGATTGACATTTATAAAACTAAGTGTAAGATTAAGTTATGAACAAACTTATTTCGTTTTATAAATCTCAAAGACAAAAATTTTGGACACATATTCTATTACCGTTTACGTTCGTATTTTGGAGTATAGCTGTCATAATTAATACTCACTTTGCATTATCTTTCATAACAAATTATGATATTTCAGGTTCTGGGATGTATATGTTTCTTGCAATATTAATTTACGGCTGTATATTCCCAATTATTCTTGTAATTGCCATTATTGAATTTTTCTTAAAAAACAAAATAAAGAACAAATTCTTCACAGAAAACAAAATATATGGAAGAATTTGGAATATTGGGAATTTACTTGCATTTATATTTGTTATATTTATGCTTTATTTTATATTCTGTACACCATAATATTTCAAGCTTAATATAGGTATAAACAAAGTTCAAAATAGAAACAATTCAGCCGGAGAAATTTCTCCGGCTGAATTTATTTAATTTTCCAATAGAATTCTGTTAAATAACTTGCAGCATCAAATGGATGCTCCAAATATTTGAAATCTTTATTAGTTTTGATTTGTGTAAATGTTGGAACATCAACAATACTTGTACCTTCCTTGAAAGAGAGATTATATATGTTATAAAGAAGCTGTTTACATCTTCTCTCGTCAATAAATAAATGCCTTTCGCCCAAAGAGTTTTTTACTTTTGCATTAAATGCCTGTATCCTTGACAAAATAGGAGGGTTATATGGACGCAACCTAAATTTAAAATTATAACCATAAGATTTTAAAGCATTTCTTATAATAGCATAATTAGTATACTCACTTTGAGTAGTTCTATTATCTCCTGATGCATCACCATTGATTATAATTTCAGATTTATGTTTTGGATATCGTCTTATAAATTCGTCTATACATTGTTGAGTTGTAGTATTTTCAATCACAATTTCATCAAAAAAATAAACATTTTCATCATCTTTATAAGCTAAACACCAACACATCGGATCCACGTTAAAATCACAAGTAATATGTATAGGTAAATCAGGATTGTATTTGAAATGTTTTAGATTTTCATCAGAAAATCCTTTTACTACAAGTCCGGAAGAATAATCACCAAACTCTCCCAACACATTAATTCTGTAATAATCTTCATCATAATTTTCTTTTAATGATTCAACGAAATGTTTAGGGAGAAAAGTGTTATCAGTTGTAGGAGCTATAACAAGCCTATAATTAGGTTTTTTGTCTTGTACAAATCTTTTCCAAATCCAATCTTTATTAGGTTGTGGGTTAGTATGTCCAAACAAACGATAACGAAAGTCTATCCAATTATCACCACGATAAGTATTTCTTAACCTACCTAATAGTTGTTTGAAGGAAGAATCAGCGATTTGAGAAGCCTCCTCAATTTCTGCCCAATGCAAGTTTAGTGATTTAAATTTTTCTTCATCATCAAGTTGAGAAAACAAGATTTCAGAACCATTCTTAAACTTAATTATTTTATCAATTTTGTTATAAGAATAATCCTTATCCTCGACATAACCTAATTGTTCAAGATGTTCCAAATAAGTAATAAGAGTTGTTTTTCTAACAAGTTCGTATTCTTTAGCTCCGACTAATCCTCTTGATCCGGGGTATTTTTTAGCCATAAGAATACCTAACAAAGAGCCGCACCAAGTTTTACCGCTCCCGAATCCCCCTTGATATATTGCTACATCAAGGGGAAATTCATGTGGGATTTCGATAAACTCTTTTTGTTTTTTTAAGAGTTTGTAATTAACCATTATACAGTAAAACCTTCTATCTTTTGTTTTAAACAATCATAAATTGCCTGAGTAATAATAGGAATAGTCGGAATAACATATTGGGTAACAACAAATTTTTGTACCGTACCGAGTTCATCAACATTATCAGTTAACCAATCAGTTACAGCAGCATCCACTTGTGTTTTCTTTTCTTGGTTTTCAAGCTCTTTGTCAACATATTCAATTATTTTTGTAGTTGTTTTTTTGAATAATTTTTTTATAAATTCAGATAAATTCATAATACTTACACTCCTTCAACTTTTTTCGGGTAAACTATCAACTGATTAACTGCACCATAATCACCATTAGCGATAAAAACAGTATCTTCACTTTCATCAGAACAGATTTTGATTCCATACTGATAAATCTCATACTCTTTATTTTTAGGAACAGTCAATAAATCCGTATAATCCGCAGTCAGAACAAAAGTTACGGTATCTGAAAAATTTGATTTTACCACCAATTCAGAACCAACCGGAACTCTTTTTTTCGTTTGAATAGCAAAATATACCTCACAACTTTTTTCAGGGTCAAGCCCTGATACAATAATTTCACCACTATCACCTTGAAATAAAGTAATAGTACCATCATCATCAATAAATAAAGCCATATTATAACTCCTGTAATTTTTGTCTAAGTTCAACAATTTGTTGAGTATAAAACTCTAACCAAGTAACACCATCAGATTTTTCCTCAGGTTCAGACATTGCACGGATTCTTTTTATATCAAGAAAATCTATCTGTGCTTTAATTTCTTCCATTTGTTTTTCTTTTTCTTGTAAATTTATTTTTTTGATATACTCATCAGATGTTTTATACTTATCTAATAACATTACCCCTTCAGGTAACTCCCCGATTTTTTTATAAGTTTCGATTATTCCTGATTCTAAATAAATAACCTCTTTACCTCTAAAATCAGGTTTAAGAACCCACTTACTACCATCAAAAACAGATACAAAACCTGTTTTTTCCTCAGGTTTTATTATGGTAGAATATCGAGGAAGTAAGTATTCACCGACTTTTTTAGGATTTTTTTGAGGGGAATACTCATTTTTAAATTCCTTAGTTTCAGAATCATATATATACACTTTCATTTTAAATAACTCCTTTCTAATACTTAATTAAAAAATTAGTAGCAACAGAGGCAGGTTGAACAGCATCACTTTTACCGTAAATCTTACTAGAGCGAGACGCATCCAATGTATAAACAGTATTATGAGGCCAAGTACCACCATCACCACACCTATTAGATGTTGCACCACTAATAACATGAAAGAAACACCCACTACTTCCATCAGCCCACTGATTGGACGGAGTAAAAGTACCAGTAATATTAGGCAATCCAGCTTCTAAGTATTTACCCAAATCATTTCCTTCAGATACACCAAAAACTGTTCTAGCAGTTAAATCAGGAATACAAAAACTAGTACTATCAGATTGACCATAGGTAGTACCTATAACATTATATAAATCTTGGTACTCTTCTATTTTTATTTCAGCACCATCACATAAAAGAAATCCGGATGGTATTTCAGGAGCTTGAGAAGCAATAATTGTACCTACAGGAATAAATGATTCCTTATAAGTCAACAACTCATTAACACTATTGTTAAGTGTTGCAACACTAGATGAAAACGAAGATGTTTCAGATGTGATTAATTCAGAAAGTTCAGTAATCTTATCCTGCAAGAATTGAAAATTATTATTCAACACAGCAGAAGAAGCTAATGAACCATATTCAATTTCAGTTAAACTCATAATTAGCCCTTTCATTAATAATTACTTCATAGATTTTATCGACTTTTTTCTGCATATCGCTAAGTTGTTCTTTCATCGCAGAATTTTGTTCTTTGGTAGCATACTTCATAGAAATCTCTTCTAAGATTTCTCGATGCTTAACTTCCAGTTGTTGTGGCGTAACAAAAACGTTGTACTGAAAAAACAAAGCAATTATGACAAGAATAGTCGGTGCATATTTTTGAATAGTTTCTTTATCCATAATAGAATCCTTTCTTTCAAACCTTTGTTATATAAGGGTTTGAACAATAATTGTAAACAAATGTAACAGAATGAAAAATTTGTGTTATAAAAAAAGCAAGTTTTTAAAAGTTATATACTTTATATAT
>CALVEW010000127.1 GCA_944326645.1 Candidatus Gastranaerophilales bacterium | reverse complement strand
GATGGATCTTCTTCTGCAAGTTTTTGAAGTGCAATACCCATTTTATCTTGGTCTGCTTTTGTTTTTGGTTCAATAGCAACTGAGATAACTGGTTCTGGGAAGTTGATTTTTTCTAAGATAATAGGTGCTTTTTCATCACATAATGTATCACCTGTTGTTGTATCTTTTAAACCAACTGCTGCACAAATATCACCTGCGTAAACTTCATCTTCTTCAAGTCTTTGATCTGCATACATTCTTACAAGTCTTGAAATACGTTCTTTCTTACCATTTGTAGCATTTAAAACATATGAACCTGATGATAATTTACCTGAGTATATTCTCATAAATGTTAAACGACCTACATAAGGGTCTGTCATTACTTTGAATGCTAATGCTGAGAATGGTTCTTCATCAGAAGAATGTCTTTCAACTTTTGTTCCATCTTCTAATTCACCTTCAATAGCTTTTACATCAACTGGAGATGGCATTAATTCAACAATTGAATCTAATAACAATTGAACACCTTTGTTTTTGAATGCTGTACCGCAAGTAACAGGAACTATTTTGTTATCACATACAGCTTTTCTTAAACCTTGTTTCAACTCTTCAATTGAAATTTCTTCACCTTCTAAATATTTCATCATAAGGTCATCATCAGTTTCTGCAATTGCTTCAACTAATGCATCTCTATATGCTTTAGCATCATCTAACATATCTGCAGGAATTTCTTCTTCTTTAATGTCAGTACCTAAATCATTAGTATAGATGTATGCTTTCATTTCAAATAAGTCAATTAAACCTTTAAATTGATCTTCAGCACCGATAGGTAATCTGATAGGATGAGCATTACCGCCTAATCTATTTTTAATTTGATCAACTACACGATAGAAGTTAGCACCTGTTCTATCCATTTTGTTAACGAATACCATACGAGGAACTTCATATCTGTTAGCTTGTCTCCAAACTGTTTCTGATTGAGATTGAACACCACCTACTGCACAGAATACAGCAACAACACCATCTAATACACGAAGAGAACGTTCTACTTCAATTGTAAAGTCAACGTGACCTGGAGTATCAATAATGTTAATTTGATGTCCTTTCCAAGAAGAAGTTACAGCTGCTGACTGGATTGTAATACCACGTTCACGTTCTTGTTCCATAAAGTCAGTAACAGCAGCACCATCATGTACTTCCCCAATTTTGTGAGTTTTTCCTGTGTAAAACAAGATACGCTCAGTTGTAGTGGTTTTACCAGCATCAATGTGAGCGGCAATACCAATGTTTCTAATTTTTGCTAATGGAGTTTTTCTTGCCATAGTTGTTTTTCCTTTTTTATATTTCTAATACTTATAACTATTAACTAGTTGTATTAAAATTCTCTCACAAAAATATTTTAGTTACAACATAACTGAGTTTTTAAATCAAATTATTTAATAATTATTTTATTTTTTCAATGTCATACATATAGATGATATTTACGATAGTAAATTTTATTTAACGTAAAATATGCCGTTAGCCGTACTGAGAAGTCATGTAAATATTGGCTTTCATCATGTTGACTTTAAAAAAAAAGTCATTAAAGACAACATGTACAAACTTTATGTATAGAAGGAAAAGTATGACAAAAAAACAGTATAAACATTACAAAAACAGCAAAATAGGAGGACACGCTTATGGGTATGGCAGCATCTCAGGCTAGGTATATAGCCTTGACTGCTCGAAAGAGTAATGTTGAATACGAAGGGCAACAGATTAACCAAGCCAGATTAGCTTTGGCGAATCAGTCAGCTAACTTATTCAACCAAATGATGGGTATGGGTGTTCCTACACCGCCATCTACAACAGATTTTACTACTGTTCAATACTCCTTTAGTGATGGAGTTAACACAGAAGTATTGTCAAACTTTTATCAATTGGGGAATTCTGATTCTGAGTACAACTATGTTGTAACTACTTACCACAATGAAAAAGTTTACACAGGATCTAAGAAAATGCTTAATGATCCACAAGTTCAAGCAACTCAAACAAATCATTTTACTTATAAACCTCAGTCTACTGATGATAATACTGAAATGAATGTTGCTAAAGCTTGGAAAAATACCGATGGAACTTATGGTATGCAACCAACAGACGGTTCAACATCAATATTCCGTCCTGTTACAGCTAAAGAAGAAGACCAAGTAAGAGCTATTAACAAAGGTAATGGCCTTTATGAAGCTCAAGCAGCAGCTGGTGATGCCCCAGCAACTAATGGATTATTTAAAAATATTACAATTGATGGCGGTGGAACATTCAATGGTGATAATGTTGATTCATTCAAATATGATGGTTCAACATTCCAAAAAGTTACTTATAATGCAGCTGGTACAGGCATGCCTGAAGGCACTAAGGATATAATTGATTCTGTAATTCAAACTCCAGGTACAAATGTATATTATGTAGATGAAAATGGTCGTGTAATTACTGATGCTGATCTAAAAGCCGCTGAAACTGGTTATGGTGTTGGTGGGGCAACAAATCCTGAAGAACCAATTGCAATAA
This sequence comes from Candidatus Gastranaerophilales bacterium, assembly GCA_944326645.1. Lineage (GTDB taxonomy): Bacteria > Cyanobacteriota > Vampirovibrionia > Gastranaerophilales > Gastranaerophilaceae > UMGS1585. Next base: position 2,514 of record CALVEW010000127.1, on the reverse strand, counting down.
GAGAAGCTAAAGGTCAAGGATTAGAAACTGCTGGTGATCAAAAATATTATACAGATGGTAAAAAATTCATCACTAAGACTGATCTTGATAATGCAGTTGCAAAATATCAGAAATACGAAGCAACAGGTAAAAAAGAGCCTAATTCTGTAAACTACATTACTCCATCTAATGATCCAACATTCTCTAATTATACTGCAGTTGGTAATTGCACTTTAACAGAATTAAAAGAACAAGACATTGAAGATGAAGATGTATGGACTGAATTAGAACAAATCATGAAAGACATGAAAGGTCCTGATGGCAGCCAATTAGCTTCGGAAAACTTCGCTGCTTGCTTTGATACAGACGAAAACGGCGAGTTAATATACAAAGGCGGCATTTATAAATTTGAAATGGGTGGTACAACTTATTACACCACTAAAAATGATTTAGATGCCTCTCTAGGAACTTCTATTGTTGATAACGGCATTGATGTTCAACAAGGGAAATTAGCTTATTACAATGCTTCATATCTTGAAAAACAAGTTGAAGAAACTCAAAAGGCATTATTAGAAACTGATGGTGAAGGTCGATTCAAAACCGTTAAATTTGAAGATGACTCAGTTACATACACATTAAATGCTGAAACAGTCACAGATGAAGCGGCATATAATGATGCTATGAATCAGTATTATTATGAAAATGCTGAATATGAAAAAATGATAAATGATATTAATGCTAAAACTGAAATCATACAGGCTCAAGATAGAACCCTAGAACTACGTCTTGAACAATTGAATACTGAACAATCTGCTTTACAGAACGAAATGGAAGCAGTTAAGAAGGTAGTAGACAAACACGTAGAACAAGGATTCAAGACATTTGGCGGCTAATATTAGCTAAGACATTAAGAAATTACAAGTATATAAAGAACGATGGTTTGCTGTTTCGGCGAATAATAGTTCAAGTAACATACTAAATGCTTATGGTTTCTTCCTATACCGGCTGGCTAATAATTCGCTCCATCAATCTAAATATATAAATTTCTTGAATTTTATAAAAATAATATAACGAGATATCTTAATTAGATATCTCGTTTTTTCTACTCTAAATAGAGGAGATTTTTACTATTAATTACATTTTTTAATAAATTTGTCGTTAGACGTCATGAGAACCCATGTAAATATTGGGTTTCAGACGTTGACTTTAATAAAAATATCATTAAAGACAACATGTACAAACTTTATGTATAGAAGGAAAAGTATGACAAAAAATCAGTATAAACATTACAACAACAAAATAGGAGGACATGCTTATGGGTATGGCAGCATCTCAGGCTAGGTATATAGCCTTGACTGCTCGAAAGAGTAATGTTGAATACGAAGGACAACAGATTAACCAAGCTAGAGTTGCATTGGCTAATCAATCGGCTAACCTATTCAACCAAATGATGGGTATGGGTGTTCCGACACCGCCATCTACAACAGATTTTACTACTGTTCAATATTCATTTAGTGATGGTATTAACACAGAAGTATTATCTAATTACTATCAATTGGGTAATTCAGATTCTGAGTACAACTATGTTGTAACTACTTACCACAATGAAAAAGTTTACACAGGGTCTAAAAAGAAAATGAATGACCCACAAGTTCAAGCAACAAAAACAAATCACTTCACTTATGATCCTACATCTACGGACGATAATACTAGTATGAATGTTGCTAAAGCTTGGAAAAATACCGATGGAACTTACGGATTAGAAGCAACTGACGGAACTACAACAATCTTCCGTCCTGTTACAATCAAAGAAGAAGACCAAGTAAAAGCTATTAACAAAGGTAATGGTATCCTTGTTGATCAAGCAGCAGCTGGTGATGCACCAACTACTAACGGATTATTCAAAAATATAGCTATTGATGGCGGTGGAACATTCAATGGTGATAATGTTGATTCATTCAAATATGATGGTTCAACATTCCAAAAAGTTACTTATAATGCAGCTGGTACAGGCATGCCTGAAGGCACTAAGGATATAATTGATTCTGTAATTGAAACTCCAGGTACAAATGTATATTATGTAGATGAAAATGGTCGTGTAATTACTGATGATGATCTAAAAGCCGCTGAAACTGGTTATGGTGTTGGTGGGGCAACAAACCCTGAAGAACCAATTGCAATTAGAGAAGCTCAAGGCGAAGGTATTGCTACAGGCGATTATTATACAGATGGCAAAAAATTCATTACTAAAACTGATTTAGATAATGCGGTTGCTAAATATGATAAATACGTAGCAACAGGTAAAAAAGAGCCAAATGAAGTTAACTATATTACTCCATCAAATGATCCTACATTCTCTAATTATTCTGCAGTTGGGAACTGTACTTTAACAGAATTAAAAGCAGCAGACTTAGAAGATGAAGATGTTTGGGCAGAGTTAGATCAAATCATGAAAGACATGAAAGGTCCTGATGGTGATACAAAAGCTTCAGAAAACTTTGCAGCTTGTTTTGAAACGGATGAAAACGGTGACCT
>CALVEW010000126.1 GCA_944326645.1 Candidatus Gastranaerophilales bacterium | reverse complement strand
AATTCTCAAATCTTTATAAACTTAATATCCAAAAAATTTTTGACATTATCAAAAATGGGACTTTAGAAGTCCCAAATTTGGACTTAGAAAGTCCCAAAATGGGACTTTCCAATATAACAAATAAAGAACAAATAAAAGAACAGGATTTTATTAAAAAAAAATTTGATAAAAAATTGTCTATTCCAATACAAAATATTGCAACTATTGATGAAACAAAAGATTTATTACAAGAGTATAAAGATATGCAACTAACGGCAGATTATACTAATTGGAATCGAGCTAAGGCCATTAATCATCTAAGGAAGGGTATCCCCCGCGCATTTTTAAATAAAAGTGCAGTTGCAAAATATCTTATAGAAAAGTATGATATATCCCCTGATGAATATTTAGACAATGGAGTTTGTGAGATATGAAATATTATTTATTCTACCTTTACCACTTTACCCCTTTGCCAAAGGTAATATGCAGGTAGGCCTGCTAGAGTTATAAATAATCCTGGGATTGAGTATGTTGGTTTAAATACTGTTAAACAAATAATTATGTAACCTGTTATTAATAAATATATTATAGGGACTATGCTATTAATTTTAAAATTAGTTTCAATATTTCTCTTTCTGTATAAGAATAATCCGAATATCGTTATCCAGTAAAAAATTAATGTAGTATAAATTACATAATCTAAAAGTTGTGTATAGTTTCCCCATAGTACTAATATTGATACCCATAAACATTGTATCCATAAAGCATTGTGAGGAACTCTTGTGTTTCTGTCAATAGCTGCTAATCCTCTAAAAAATGCTCTATCTTTAGCCATTTTATAGTAAACTCTTGAACCTGCAAGTATAATTCCATTTGCACTTCCAAAAGCCGATATCATAATAATAATTGCAGCAATAATTTTTCCCCAATGGCCAAAGATAATAGACATTAATTGTGCTGCAACAATATCTTCAGGTGCATTTTGAATTAATTTAACGGGAATAGCACTAACATAAATAGAGTTGATTAAAAAATATAGAGCCAAAACTAATAAAGATCCGATAAATAATGCCTTTGGAATAGTTTTTTCTGCATCTTTAATATCTCCGGATACAAATGTAATGTTATTCCAAGTTATAGATGCAAATAAAGCTCCAACAGTTGCAGCTCCTATAATATTAATTGTATCTAAATTCCAATTTACAGGAACAGAAAGGTTCATATGTAATGTGTGGAAATTGCATCCAAATAACAACCCTAAAAGAATTATACCAATCATTGATATAACTTTAGTTACTGTAAATATATTTTGTGTAATTACACCGTGTTTTAAACCTCTTGAATTGATAAAAGTTAGGAATATTACGATAAATACGGTAAATAATTTTTGTGTAGATATGTGAAATATCCCAAGATGAGAAATGTATCTGCTTGCACTAATATAAGGAATGAGAAGTCCTATAAATTTTGAAAAAGCGGTACAAACAGCTGCAATAATACCTGTTTGTATAACTAAAAATGTAGTCCATCCATATAAAAAAGCAATTACATCATTATATATTTTTTTTAAATAAATATATTGTCCACCTTCATCTGTAATATTTGAAGCAAGTTCAGCAAAAGATAATGCTCCACACATAGTAACAATCGCAGCAATAACCCATACAATCATAAGTAATAATCCAGATTGTACTTGTCTTGCAATATCGGCAGATACTATAAAAATCCCGCAGCCAATCATAGAACCTGCTACTAAGGATATAGAATCTGATAATGATAGTTTGTGTTTATATGCCATATTAAAAAAATAATACAAACATATATTACATACAAATTTGAACACAAATATTACGAGAACGATTTTTATTATCAAAATCGATTAATACAATTTGTTGCCAATGTCCAAGGAATAAAATTCCATCTACAACAGGTATCGTAACAGAGCTACCAATTATAGATGCTAAAATGTGAGCATTACCATTCCCATCATGCCAAGTTTCATCATGGTGATAGTTAGCTCCTGCGGGAGCAATTTTTTCGAAAATCTCAGGTAAATCTTTTAAAAGTCCTGGTTCATATTCTATTGTTGTTATTCCTGCAGTACTACCTGCAACTGAAACTATAACAGTTGCATTTTTAACAGGGTTACAATTTAAACAGTTTTCTACCTTTTTAGTAATATCAATAATATCAATAAAACCTTCAGTATTTACTGTAAACATTTCATTTATAACACCCATAAAATTACTCCTTTAATAATGGGTATATAATAGCACAGATTTTATTTAAATGCACTTTATTAAATTGTAGCCCCTGTACCTTGTTTAATTTTTTCTAATGCTTTTTTTGATCCTGCTGTTTCTCTTGCATATTGTTCAACAAATGTTATTGATTCAACATCTCTTGCGATTGCATTTTGTAAATTTGTAATATCATTAGGTTTTAATTTTGCAATTATAGAATCTTCGTTTCCTTTATTAATTTGCTTCAATAAAATTTGTGATTTCATATCAAATCCAGGAAACCCATGATTCATAAAATACCAACGATGGAATTGCTGAATTAAATAATAGATATCAATATTTTTATCATCTAAAATAAACATTGTATCTGTTTTAAAACTTATCTTTTTGAATACAACTAAGTTAAATATAAATGCTTGATAACCTTTATAACTTGGAATTAAGCCCGGTTCTTCACCTAATATTTCCAAACAGTTTTTTGCGTTAGACATTTTATATACTTTAGTTTTATGTTTGATAATATAATCTATCAAAAGGTTGGAATCATTCTTATATTGTTTAAGAATTTGTTTTATTTCATTGTTTAATTGTTCTTTTTTTTCATTATTTTTAGCGTTCACAACAACAGAACAACCATTAGCATTATTTTTTAAGAATTTTTTATTTTTATTTAAGAAAAAATTTAATTGCATTGTAATTACTTGTTCCTGACATTTGAGCAAAAACAAGCTTGTTTTTTTGAATAAATTTATTAAACCCGTAATTCCCATATTAATATAAAGTAATTTTTATTATATTTATTGACAAAGTTGTAACATTTTTTTATATTACCTAATAATAATTAAATAGTATGGCAATTTACAAAAGAAAAAATGTATATTACTTTAAACCTTGAAGGAGGCAATTTATGAATAAGAATATCGCAATAATTTTAGCAATATTAATTTTACCAATTTGTTTTTATTACTATCTTGATAAATCTCAAGCAGCTTCAGCTAGTAAAATTAGTAATAATAAACCATCTGTAATTAAGTTTTCATCAGATATGTGTAGTGAATGTCAAAAAATGGATAAAGTTGTAAATCAAGTTTATCCAAAATATTCCGATAAAATTGATTTAGTAAAAGTTCCTGTTCAAAAGCAAACAAAAGAAAATTTGGCTATGATAAAACAATATAATGTAACATTAGTTCCTACATTAGTATTTAAAAAATCAAATGGTCAAACATTGTCAAAATTTGAAGGTTCAATGAGTAATTCTGAGTTTGAAGGTTATTTAAAAAGGTTATTAAATGAATAATTTATATGATATTTTTACAACATCATTAAGTGTTGATAATGCAAAAATAATTTTACTTTTAGTTTCTTTTTTAGGAGGTATTGTTGCATCTATTTCTCCTTGTTCATTAGCAATGCTACCTGTTGTTGTTGGTTATATAGGGGGATATGCTAATCAGCCCTTATCAAAAACTGTAGTTCAATTGTTTTCATTTATATTTGGTACTGCAATTGTTTTTTCTGCTATTGGAATAATCTGTGCGTTAACAGGAAAAGTTTTTGTATCAATAGCTGGAAATTATTTTATGTTAATAATTGCAGCTATACTTTTGATTATGGGATTGAATCTTGTAGGGTTGTTAGATTTACAAATTCCTACATTAATTAATAAAATCCCTCAATCTAAGGGGAATAGTATTTTTTTATACCCGATGTTGCTAGGTGCAACATTTGCTATTGCCGGAACTCCTTGTTCTACTCCAATTTTAGCAGGGATTATGAGTATAGCATCGGTTTCAACTAATATAATTCTTGCAATCATGATGTTATTTTTATTTTCTATAGGACAAGGTATAATTCTTGTCATTGCAGGAATATTTACTTCTGTAATAAAACAATTTGGAAAAGTTATTAACTTTTCAGAATTATTGCTTAAAATTAGTGGTGTGATACTTATTCTTGCAGCTTTATGGTTCTACTATAAAATATTTATACCATTTTTTATAAACTAAACTAAATTAATCAATTCTTGTATTGTAGTATCATAATCAACTTTTAAATCTGTTGATTGACACAAGAATTGATTAATTTTATCCATTTTAAGAATCGCTTCATCGCATTTAGGGTCAGAACCTTTAACGTATGCTCCGATATTAATTAAATCTTCATTTTTCTTATAAACAGCAAGTAAGTTTCTAATTTTTCCCGCAGCATCTCTATGTTCTTTTGTTGTTACATCAGGCATAACCCTACTTAAAGATTGTAAAACATCAACTGCCGGATAATGATTTTTATGCGCTAAATCTCTTGATAGAACAATGTGGCCATCTAAAATACTTCTTGCAGTATCTGAAATAGGTTCGTTAAAATCATCCCCTTCTACCAATACTGTATATAGACCTGTTATTGTTCCCTTGTCGTTATTTCCGACTCTTTCCATAAGTTTAGGCATCATTGCAAAAACAGAAGGAGTATAACCTCTTGTTGCAGGAGGTTCTCCAACAGCAAGTCCTACTTCTCTTTGTGCCATTGCAATACGAGTTACACTATCAAGCATAAATAAAACGTCTTTACCTTTATCTCTGAAATATTCGGCAATTGTCGTTGCAACAAATGCAGCTTTAATTTTTACCAACGATGGTTGCTCAGAGGTAGCAGCAACAACGATGGAACGTTTCATTCCTTCAGGTCCAAGAATTTCTTCAATAAATTCTCTAACCTCACGACCACGTTCACCTATTAGAGCAATGACATTTAAATCTGCAGTAGTATTTTTTGCAATCATACCAATTGTTGTACTTTTTCCAACACCAGAGCCTGCAAACACACCTCATCGTTGTCCCTT
>CALVEW010000125.1 GCA_944326645.1 Candidatus Gastranaerophilales bacterium | reverse complement strand
GAAACAGATACAATTTTATAGATGACGATGAGCAAGAAGATGAGGTTTACACACTCCCTGCAGTCGTAAGAAAAAATGACGAAGGGATTAATTTCAAAGATTCTGTCGCAATGTCTGTTATATTACATCCATTAACAGTTTTTTTAGTATGGATGTTCATTTTTATAGCCGGTTTATTGGGTATTAAATTCTTAATGTTTAATAAACCTGATATGACTCATAAAAAAGACATTGAATTCGTCTTAGTTGACAGAGAGGCAATGCCAAGAGATATGAACACTAAAAATAGAGCAGATATGAATTCTCGCTCAGGTGGGATTAACAATCCTAAAAAACCTGTTTCATTACCATCCGCATCTCAATCAAAACCTTCATCAAGCAGTAGTTCTCTACAAAAAATGATTCAAAAGCAACAAAAACAAATACAAAGAGAACAAAAACAAGTTATAAAACAACAAAAAGTTCAAAAACAACAAGCTAAAACAGCGCCTGCAAAACAACAGACATCAAGTCCTGCTCCTAGACCTGCAACAAGCAGACCAGCAGCACCAACAGTTGCTCCTAGCACAAGACCTGTTGCAGCGCCTCCAAAAGTTGCAATAAAACCTACAACACCATTTTCAGTTCCTGTACCATCAGGACTACCTGCTGCAAAATCATTATCAACAGGACCTGTTGGCGGAACATCATCTTCTTCAGGTGCTAAATCTGGTGGATACTCTTCAGGTGGAAGCAGCGCAGGTAGATATGCACCTGCTCCATCTTTAGCGCCTTCTTCAAGCGGTGGTTCAGGACAATTAGCTAGAGGTTCAGGTGGTTCAGGCGGCAATGTTGGAAACCCTGGTGGCGGAGGTGGAAGACCTGGTATTGATGCTATCAGAGAACCTGATTTCGGACCTTATATGAGAGAATTACAAAGACGTATTAAACTTAATTGGAACCCTCCTAAAGGAAACGAAAGTAAAAGAGTTGTACTATTATTCAAAATAGCAAAGAGTGGTAGAATGCTATCTTGCAGAGTTCTAAAATCATCAGGACTTCCTGCAGCTGACCAAGCAGCACTAAGAGCAGTTGAACTAACAGCTCCATTTAGACCACTTCCTGCTGAATTTAGAGGACAAAGTATTGATATCCAATTCACGTTTGATTACAACGTATTTGGTGCAAGATATTAATAAAATAATTAGCGAATATTTAGAAAGAGGATAAAATTATGGATTTATTATTACATTCAATTCAACTAGATTGGCCGGTACTTTTGCCAATTCTAATATGTTCAATTTTAACTATTGCAGCTGCAATAAATAGAGTTTCTTTTTATAACAAAAATAAACGTGACGTTGTACAATTTATTCCAAAATTACAAAAAGAATTAGCTAAAAATAATCTTGTTGGAGCTCAAAATCTTGCTATCCAATGCGGTGGTGTTATTGGAGAAGTAACTGAAGAAGCTGTAAGAATTTTCTCAGAACAAAAAAGTGGATTCTCACGTTCTTTTGATATTGCAGCAAGCCTTGCATCAAGAAAATTAGAAAATCACTTAACTATATTAGGTACAATCGGTGGTGTTGCACCATTTTTAGGGTTGTTCGGTACAGTTGTAAGAATTCTTTATACTTTCCAAGATTTAGCAACTCAAGGTAACCAATCAGCAGCTGTTGCTATGGGTATTGGTTCTGCTCTTATTGCTACAGCATTCGGTCTTGGTGTTGCGATTGTTGCAGTTATATGCTTCAACTCTTTCCAAGCAATCGTTAAACGTTTTGAAGATGATTTCCAATTAATCAAGCTTTTATTCTTAAGCTTCGTTGATTCTGAAGACGAATCAAATACAGGAAAATCTCAAAGTATCGCATTATAATTTATAGGAAATAACTACAATGGGAATGAAAACAGGCAAAGGCAAAAATGCCATGTTTACAGAAATAAATATTACACCGCTTACAGATATCTTTTTGGTACTGTTAATTATCATGATGGTTGTAGCTCCTACATTCCAATCAGTAGATAATTCTATCACTATACCAGAAATTAATAGTGGTGTATCCATTGAACAGAAAAATGCTACTGTTTCTGTTACCCAAAGTGGTGCTATGTATTTGAATGATAAAAAAGTAAATCCGGATAATTTGGCAGCTGCATTAATTGAACTAAAACCAACACTTGAAAAGAAAGAAGTTGTTGTTAAAGCTGATGAGAAAGTTAAAAGTGCAGAAATTATGAAAATTATGAATGCTGCACAAGAAGCAGAATACAAAAAGTTAATTGTTGCAGGAGAACCTTTAAACAAAAAAGCTCAAAAAGTTCTTGAACAACAAAATGATATAATAGAACAAAACCAAGAACAACTTGAAGAAATGGGGGTTAATTAATTATGAAAGATTCATTTAATGAAATTAATATTACACCTCTAACAGATATTTTCTTGGTATTACTTATTATAATGATGGTTATAGCACCATTGTTAGACCAACAAGGGCTTAATTTAACTGTACCAGAGAATGTTAAAGCTGAGAATGTTAAAGAAGCTAAAACAATTAATTTTGTAGTAACGAATGACAATAAATTCTTATTAAATGGAGAAGAAATTGCAGCCGAAAACCTTGAAGCAGTAATTGCTGATCAAGCCAAAACTTTAACTGACGGGTTATTAATTCAATCCGATCCGGAATCAACTCACGGAGCTATTGTTAAACTTATGGATTCTGCAAGAAATGCAGGAGTTACAAATATTTCTGTTGTAGGATTATAATTTATTTTATATCTTGAATATTTTGCCCTGTAACTTCTTGAACCTTATTTTTTTTCATATCTTGTTCTTGAGAAATATTATCAATGTATTTATCCATTTTTTTTAAACCAACATAACTTAGTGCTGTAGTTGCAGCTCCAATAGCAAACTTAGCATAATTTGAGAATTTAGTTTTAAAAGCAACAGTAATTCCTAACATTGGAGCAAGAAGATTTGAAAATAACCTTTGATTATTATTTATTCTATCAGCCAATTGTCTTTTTTTCATAAATTTATCAAGATTTTCTTCAGGCAAAACATACAATCTATCTTTTGAATTTTTGATTGATTTATTATTTTCTGATATTAAAACTCTTTTGTTATCTAAATTTTTAATTAATGCAAATTCTAATGACATACAACCAACCTATAAATAATTATATAGATAGTTAAAAACATATAAATATTTTATTTGCTATTAATCAATTTCAAAATATTAAAAGGAAGTTCTCCTCTTTTAACATTTTCAGCACCAGTTAATGGGTTTCTTACAACCTGTTCAGACATAAATTTATCCTTTGTTAGGACATAACTTTCACGTCCTAAACCTGCGGGATAATAAATATTATATCCCCTAGAGACTTTATCAGAATTTTTAGGCTTGCTAAACCAACTAACGATTTTACCTGTTTGTTTATCACGAGTAATTTTTACTCTACCATTTTCATTATTTATAATTTCTCTTGAGAACTTTTCATTAAATTTTTTAATAAACGATTCTCTTTTTTCTTTCAACATCTCTACAGCTTTTTTCATTTTTTCTGCAGCTACATCTTGTGCTGTTCTTTGTTTTACAGTTACAAGATTTGTTATATTACCATTATTATAATTCCCACTATAAATCTTATATACACCATTTTTAGCAAATTCTTTATGAAATAATTTATTATTATTTGTTATAACTTGCTTGTAATGATCACTTTGTATAACTTTTGTACCTGAAGGTAATATCTTTGTTGTTATACCATTTTTAGCCTTTACCCAAATATGATTATTTGCTTTATTAAGCATATTTTTAGTATCTTTTAGAGCCTCTTTTTTAAAACCTTTTGCATACATTTTTAGAGAATTTAAAGATAAATGCATAATAAAATCCTTTCACACACAAATATTACATAATAATAAAATATTATTATGTAATATAATTGCTTTTTTTATTAATAATTTTACATTAGTTAATAAATCTATTTTCCCAAAGATAAGCAGTTTTAATACTTTCTTCTAATGTATGTTTAGGATTCCAACCTAGAATTTCTTTTGCTTTAGAATTATCAGCAACTAAAGATGCAGGATCACCTGCTCTTCTTGGCATTATATTTACAGGTATTGTTTTTTCTGTAACTTTTTCACAAGCAGAAAAAACTTCCTTTACTGTATCACCATTTTTTGTGCCAAGGTTAAAATAATTAGTTTCACCACCATTATTCAAATATTCTAAAGCAAGGATATGAGCTTGCGCTAAATCTTCAATATTTATATAATCCCTTACACAAGTACCATCTTTTGTAGGATAGTCATCTCCATACATTTCAAATGTTTTACCGCCACTAAAAGTAGATTTTAAAACATTAGGAATCAAATGTGTTTCAGGGTCATGCCATTCTCCGGCTCTAGCTTTAGAATCAGCTCCTGCAACATTAAAATATCTTAATCTTACACTTCTTAAATCATAAGCTTTTGAATAATCATCCATAATTTTTTCAACCATTAATTTAGAATTACCATAAGGGTTGATAGGATTTTGAGGATGTTTTTCATCAATTGGGATATATTCAGGCTCGCCATATGTTGCTGCAGTTGAAGAAAATACAATCTTTTTAACGTTATGTTCTAACATTGCATTAAGTAAATTCAATGACCCATATACATTATTATAATAATATTTTTGAGGTTCTTTTACAGATTCTCCAACTAAAGATAATGCTGCAAAATGAACAACTGCATCAATTTGAAAGTCATCAAAAACAGAATTTATATCCTTAAGATTTTTTAAATCACCTTTTACAAACTGAACATTACCTTCTTTTTTTAAAGTTTCAACTGTTTCTATATGTCCTGTTTCAAGATTATCGAAAATAACAACATCAAATCCTTTAGCCAAAAGAGCTAAGACACAATGACTTCCAATATAACCTGCACCACCTGTTACTAATATCATAATATCCCCTTTAATCTAAATATAAATTCCTTACTAAATTATATATTAAATAGAAGGAATTATAAATATATAGCAAAATATTTTTTCAGAAGTTTTATATAAATATGATAACTAACATAATTCCCCCTAAATTATTTTTTAA
>CALVEW010000124.1 GCA_944326645.1 Candidatus Gastranaerophilales bacterium | reverse complement strand
AAGTTCACCCTGGTAACAATGTTGGTATCGGTTCTGATGATACATTATTCGCTTTAATTGATGGTCAAGTTAAATTTGAACCACATAGACGTGATAAAAAACAAGTTAGTGTTTACGCAGTTTAATCACAAGTAAATTTGAAAAAAGGAAGGAATTCGTTTCGTTTTCCTTCTTTTTTTGTGTTTAATATTCTTGTATCTTGACTTTATTAAAATTATCGTTACAATACTTAATATAATGTTATAAAAAAAGCAATTTTTTTTGAGATATATACTTTGTATATATACGAGGTCCCTATATGAATAAAGAAAGATTTAAAAACTTCACATTAATTGAAGGTGTAAAGCCTGATATTGAACAGGTACAAGAAACACCGGAAAAGGCTTATCAATCAAATCCTTTAAAATCGGATTTATATTCTAGGCTTGCAGCATTTCGTAATTCTCAAAGAAAATTTGGCATTAAAGATGTAATCAAAGATTCTTTGAAATAGATATGTACGAGATAAAAAAAAGAATATATTTAGATTTGGATAAGACTCAAAAAAGTGCGTTATGCAACTTTTTAAGAGCATTGGTAAAACAAAATCTTGAAAAGGATATTCAAGATATATTTGATAAGTTTATTGATGATGAAAAATACTATCAAGAGATAAATTCATCAAGATTTCCATTTTTAAAGGATTTAATAAGTGATGAAATTTTTGTAAATGACAGTTTGTTGTTTATAAAAGAGTGCAAAAAATATTATGAGTATAAAAAATCTCAGGCTCCATTAATTGAAAAACAAAAAGAGTTTGAGAAGCAAAAGCGTAAGTTTTTACAAGAAGTGAAGATGTCTAAGGAGCCTCCAACAAAGAAACAGCTTTACTATTATGACAGGTTATGTAAAAAATATAATATAGAAAAATTAGATGTAGAGAGTTTATCCAGATTGGATTTAAAGAATGAGATAGGAAAAATATTAGATGAACATTCAGGAGATTGTTGCCATATTGGTGAATAGCGGAATATCCCCAATTGAAGCAAAAATAGAAGTAAAAATGATGATAGAGCATTATTGTAATTATACTGCTTTAGATGTTATAAGAGGTGTAAAGTTAGATTATGAAAAACTTAAAATCGTTAAAGAAAAAGCTCAATATAGGGCAAGGACTAAGCTTCCTATTCAGTATATTATTGGGGTTGCTGATTTTATGGGGAGTAAATATGTTGTTAATGAGAATGTTTTAATCCCAAGATGTGATACAGAACATTTAGTTTTAAAGGTTTTAGATGCTATAAGAACTAATTCTTATAAATCGGTTTTAGATATTGGTACGGGTTCAGGTTGTATTCCTTGTTCTATTGCACAAAGTTCTGATTGCGAAATTACAAGTGTTGATGTGTCTAAAGGTGCTTTAGAAATAGCAGAAGAAAATGCTAAGAGTTTAGGTGTTGATAAAAAAATACGTTTTTTAAAATCCGATTTATTTAAAGAATTAAATGGGCAAAAATTTGATGTTATAGTTTCGAATCCTCCATATATTCCTAAAAATACTGAAGTACAGAAAGAAGTAACATTTGAACCTAAGTTGGCTTTATTTACAGAGGATAATGATGGTTTAGAATTTTATAAACGAATAATACCTGATGCTAAGAATTATCTAAATAAGAATGGTTTTATTGCATTTGAAATTGGTTATAATCAAGGCAATGCTGTTTATGATTTATTAGAGCAGGCAGGGTTTAAAAATGTCATGATAGAAAAAGACATGGCAGGATTAGATAGAGTTGTATATGGATATATCTAGAGGATATTTTCACAAATATTTGTATTAGGTGAAAATTCTTCTTTAATATTCGCTTGCTTAATAATTTGCTTACGTTTTTTTCTATAAAGCATATCAACAAATGCTTCAAGACGCGTAATAAATCCTGCTTCTCCTGTGTGTTCATCAATTGTTAGGATTAGCATTGGTTTTCCAAATTCTTTTGCTTTTCTTGATATTTTTTCAATCATAAGTGAGTCAGGTCCACAGCCAAATGAGTTAACTGTAATTAGACCATCAATTTTATTATCTTTTAGATAATGACCTGCAGTACCATTCATTTCAAGCTCATTTGCCCAATACATTTTTTGTTCAAGAGTGTTTAAACCTTCCATTTTCTTTTCATCTGTTAGGTTAATTGAAGAATATACTTTAACTCCCATTTTATTTAGTTTATCAAAAATTTTCATACTTGCATGTTCGTCAAATATATTGTAATCGTGAGCAGCAATTGCAACTGATATTGAATATTCTTTTTCATCATTATCAAGTATAATATTTCCTTCAAGTGCATTTTTAAAAGCTTGTTTATAAGGAATACCGCTTCTTGTCATAACATGGAAGTTATTATAAAGTTTCCAACCTTCTTTTGATGCATTTCTAATTGTATCAAAATCTGTTATTCCAAAACATTCAACACTTTCAGCTAGTAGTTTATATAACCCTTGGTCTTTTTCAGATTTATCAAGAGTTGGTTCTATAAGTTGAAAATCTCTTTTTATAATGTTTCTAATTAAATCAGGAAGTCCTCTGATTTTTGAACAGTTATAAATTTTAGGAGCAATTGATTGAATTGAAGGAACAAAAATTTTATCAATCCCTTTGTCAAGAAGATTTATAACGTGTCCTACAAATATTTTAATAGGTAAACAAGTTTCAGTTACAACAAGTGCTGCTCCGTTTGAAACAGTTTCTTTAGTTGTTTTGTCAGATAGAACAACTTCTATACCTAGAGCATTAAAGAATCCGTACCAAAATGGATAGTGTGTAAAATATGACATTGCTCTTGGAAAACCTATTACTTTTTTATCACTCATTTTATAATCCTTAATTTGAATTTTGCCCCTAGCCTAATTAAATGATATCACAAAATAAATTTGTAAATGGTATA
This sequence comes from Candidatus Gastranaerophilales bacterium, assembly GCA_944326645.1. Taxonomy (GTDB): domain Bacteria; phylum Cyanobacteriota; class Vampirovibrionia; order Gastranaerophilales; family Gastranaerophilaceae; genus UMGS1585. Next base: position 2,212 of record CALVEW010000124.1, on the reverse strand, counting down.
ATAATTTTATGAAAATATTAGGAATTGACCCTGGAATGGCAATAGTTGGTTATGGGGTTTTAAATGTAGAGAGTGATAATATTCAAATAATAACGTCAGGTTCAATCCAGACTTGTAAAGATTGTAATGATGAGAATAGATTGTTGGATATTTATAATGATTTATCAACAATTATTGAAATGTATAAGCCTGATTGTGCATCTATTGAAAAGTTGTATTTCTTTAAAAATCAAAAAACAATTATTCCTGTAGCAGAGGCAAGAGGTGTAATTTTAGCAGTTCTTGCCAAATACGGTATTCCTATATATGAATATACCCCGATAGAAGTTAAACAGGTTTTGACAGGATATGGTAGGGCTTCAAAAAAAGAGGTTGAAACTATGGTAAAAATAGCTTTAAATACTGATACTTTACCTAAGCTTGATGATACGGTTGATGCAATAGCAATTGCAATTTGTCATCAAAGAAATTTAAGATTGATTTAGTCTTCTATTTGAAAAGCAGCATCTTCATCAGATGCAAGTTCTAATAATTTGTATGTCATATAAGCCCCGAGAGCAACGGCTTTAGGGTCTAAATCTGTTGTTTTAGCTGCTTCTAAAATTGCTGTATTTATTTCAGGATTTTCATCTTTAAGATAATGAATCATTTTTTTACGCCAAGCATGTACATCTTGGAATATTTCTGAAAAAGCTAAAGATGATTGATCTTCTGTTATTAATGGTAACACTTTAATTTCTCCTGTTATTTATACTTTTACAATTATTATATATAAAATTAAAAATAATTGTATAATTATTAAGCATTAATACTCCAAACGTACGACTTGAACATGTCATTTTTATATTGTTTAATATTATAGTAGGGAATTGAATTATGGCAGAAGATGAAATCAATAAGAAAGTAATAAATATCTTTAACAGGCATAATAATGATTTGCCTGTTGAAACAGAAGAAAAAATTAAGTTTTTTGCCGGTTATAATTATGTAAAAATAAAAAGAGATGAAAACGGTAAAAAGTTTAATGAACAAAGCCTTTCTGCTTATGCAAAAAAATGTCATTATATTGTAAGAGTTATGCGCAAAGTTGATGATGAAGTTTGTTTGTATAACTATGATATAAAAAATGAAGATTTACTAAAGTTTTTAAGAGCGTTTGATGACAATGTTCTTAATGGAACTATAATAGAAATAGACAAGTATTTTCCGGAAGATTTAGCATAAATGAACTGTTTTTTTAGAGAACAAAGGGAAAACCTTTTTAAATGTACAAAACCATACCAGTATGTAGGTGGGGAATTTTTATCATATAACAAGGATTTTGAAAAATCTGAAGTTAGAATTGCATTAGCATTCCCTGATAAATATGAAATTGGGATAAGTAATTTAGGTGTTCGTGTTTTATATGAATTATTGAACCAATATGAAGGTTGTATGGCAGATAGAGTTTATGCTCCTGAACCTGATTATCAAGTTAGTTATTTATATGGTTTAGAAACAAAGAAACCTTTGAAAGAATTTGATGCAATTGGTTTTTCTCTACAGTATGAAATGGCATATCCAACTGTCTTGAAAATGCTTGAAATGTCGCAAATCCCATATAGAAATGAATTTAGAAATGATGATGATCCAATAATATTTGCAGGTGGTCCTTGTTGTTTTAACCCACTTCCGGTTTCTGATTTTATTGATTTCTTTGTGATAGGTGATGGGGAAGATGTTATTAAAGAAATTGCTGATGTTTTAAAAAATACTAAAGGGAAATCAAGACAAGATAGAATTAGAGAAATATCAAAGATAGAAGGAGTTTGGGCAAAAGGTTATAATTCAAAAGTAAATAAAAGAATTGCCCAATTATCAGTTGAAACAGCTCCAAAATCTTATCCTATACCATATTCAAGTTCTGTTCAGGATAGAGCGGTTATTGAAATCAGACGTGGTTGCGGAAGAATGTGCAGATTCTGCCAACCTGGACATGTTACTTTGCCTATAAGAGAGAGAAAAGGCGAAGAAATTGTTGAGATAGCAAAAGAGCTTGTTGAAAATACAGGATATGATGAATATTCGTTGTTATCATTGTCTTCAAATGATTATTCGAATATTAAAGAAGTAATTAAAGAGTTATCAGTAGATTTTAATGAAAAAAATATTTCTGTATCGCTTCCAAGTCAACGTATTGATGGGTTTAATTTAGAATTAGCTAATCTTGTTC
>CALVEW010000123.1 GCA_944326645.1 Candidatus Gastranaerophilales bacterium | reverse complement strand
GGTATTTCTTTTGTTGTAACTGTTCCGGATAAATATTTGGTTCATCGTGAAATTGATTCACTATTGTATATGGAATCATATTATGAAATAACTGTTCAGAAAACTGATTCTGAAAAATTACTTGAAACGATAACTGATGATATTTCCGAAGTAAAAGATTCTTTTTATTTTGAGAAGATTTTAGAATTATCTCAAGGTGGGACTTTGTATTTTGAGCATGCATTAGAGTATTTAAAAGACAACAATGTAATTATTTCTCATGAAGGTAAATTGCTTATAAATTCAGAAAAAACTATTATATTTCCTACAACATTAGAACAACTATTAGTTAAACGTTTTGAAACTTTAGAAGAAAATGCTTGTTTTGTTTTAGCATATGCTGCATTTCTTGGAAATAATATGATTATAGGTATATTGAATGACTTAGGAATCGAAAAATTAAATGAAGCATTAAATGTGTTAAAAGAGAAGAAGTTTATTTCTGCTAAAGATTTTATTGTTGAGATTGAAAATTATCGTATCCTTCAGAAGTGTATAAAAGAGTTTTTATCTGAAGATTTAGTTCAAATGATTACTAAAAATATATTTGAAAAACTTCATGCAAAAACTATTGATGTAATTAAATCTTTGGGGTTAATAACTGAATCTTTACCAACAATTTATGATTTATCTCAACATGCAATAACTCATGGTGATTTCAATGCTTATTTAAGAAATTGTAAACGATTCTTGAATTTGATATCAAATGTTCCTGCTAAAAATTTGCTTCCTGAAATAAAAGAATCAAGAGAAAATATTTATAATACTTTGAGTAAGTATATAAATAAGTATCCATCACACAAAATATATGCAATAGCAAAAGTAATCTTTGATGCTTGTATGCGTAAAAAAGATGATATGATGATTATGAATACGTCTTCTTTAATGTTGGATTCTGCATTAATGGGAGAGAATTATATACTTGCACAACAGAGTTTGCACCATGTATTAATTAGAATGTTAAATCCTGCATTGTCAGAAGGCAATCCAAATGTTAAATCAAAATATTTCTTCTATTCTTGTATTAATGTGAAAATTTTATTTAATGCCGGTAAATTCCAACAATGTATTGAGGTTTTGGATAAAATTTTAGGAACGATAAATCAAGAGTTATTTATTGAGTTAGGTCAAAGTAATGTTTCAAGAGATGCTTTTGTAAATTATTTCATGGGCATTTTGATATATGGGGCGCTAGCTCGTGTAATTATTTGTGATAATTCTTTAGATAAATTTTTTGAACGAATTAATTATATGTTTTCTCAGGATATTCCTGCTTCAAATGTAATATTACAGTTAAGAAAATTATTTCATAATGAAGAATTTGAATTAGATGATTCTTCTGCAAGTGATGTTTCTCCGATGTCGCAGTTGATAATTACTTTTATATCAGCTTTTAAATCCTTCAATGGGGATTATAATGAATTTGCACAGAATATATATCAAGCAAAATTATTTGCCAGATCATTGAAGGAACCAACTTGGAGTTTAATTTGTGATTTAATAATAGGTTTCTGTTATCAAAAATTGGATTCTATTGTGAAAGCGGAACATATATTTAATGATGTTGCTCAAATTTCGCAGAAATCAGGCATGGGATTTGTTTCGACTATTGCCTCTTTATTAATTGCAAATCTAAAATATGAATTGCATGAATATGATGTGGCATCAAAGCTTATAGGCGACAGTATTATTGTCATTTCAAGAAGTCTTTCAGAAGTAAAAGCTATTGCAATATTGGCATATATATTACAGATAAATGTTATTGTATCTGAAAATGTTCCTGAAACAGATATTGAACCTATTTTGTATAAAATAAATTATGCTTGTGAAAAATATAATTTACAGTACTTGCAAAACTTAATGGTTAATTATGAAGAATATGTTGAATCATATAAACAAAATCAGGCAAGAAAAGCAGAAGAATTAGCAAATAAAGATGCTGAATCTGCTGATGTTTTGAGTTCTGATTCAAAAGAAATCAATTCAAATGATAATAATGAAAGTAAAACTGAAGATACTAAAGTTTCTGAACCTGATACCAATGATTCTAGTGAAGCTTCAAATAGTTAAAGGAGATACATATGAAAATTTTATTTGCTGCTGCAGAAGTTGCACCTTTTTCCAAAGCCGGAGGGCTTTCTGATGTTGTAGGAAGCTTACCTAAGTATTTAGAAAAAGATGCAGAGATTGCAATTTTCACTCCTTTACATGGCTGTATTGATAAAGCTAAATATGGAATTAAAGAATTAGATAATTCAGAAATGTGGATTACTTTTGGATGTAAACCTCATAAGTTTAAGTTGCATATGTGTAAACTCCCTGATACTAATATTAATGTATTTTTTGTACAAAATGATTGGTATTTTTCTTGCTTTAATGAAGTTTATCCAAGATGGATGGATCCTGAGTATGAACATGAGAGATATATTGCATTTTCTTTAGCAACTTTAGAATATGCAAAACAATTGAATTTTAGAGCTGATATAATCCATTCAAATGATTGGCATACAGCAATGATTCCTTTATATATCAAAGCAAATTATAAATTTGATGAGTTTTGGTCAAAAGCTAAAAATGTATTTGAAATTCATAACCTTGCATATCAAGGAGAATGGTTTGAAAGTGTTTTAGATTTTTCTAATATGAGAAAAGATATTGTTTTCAACGAGTGGGGTTGTGAACATTATGGAAAAGTTAATTGGATGAAGGGTGCAATAAATTATTCTGATAGAATAGTTGTTGTGTCTCCAAGGTATGCTGAAGAAATTTTAACAGGAGAATTTGGAGAAGGTATGGATTATACCTTAAGAGGTAAAACTGATAAGATTGTAGGTATTTTAAATGGTATAGATTATAAAGTATTTAATCCAAAAACTGATAAGAATTTGTTTAAGAATTTTGATGTAAATTCTCTTGAAGGTAAAGAAGAAAACAAGAAGAAAATTTTAGAATATTTTGGTCTAAAATACAATCCTGATAGACCTTTAATAGCATTAATTTCAAGATTAGTTTCACAAAAAGGGATTGATTTAATAAGACAAGTAGAAAATGATTTAAGAAATTTACCTGCGGACTTTATTTTCTTAGGTTCAGGAGATTCTTCATATGAAAACTTATTCATATGGTTATCAAATAATACAGAAAATATTAGAACTTATGTTGGGTATAAGGGAGATTTAGCAAATCAAATATATGCAGGTAGTGATTTCTTCTTAATGCCATCTAAGTTTGAACCTTGTGGATTGAGTCAATTAATTGCAATGAGATATGGTTCATTGCCAATTGTAAGGGCTACAGGAGGCTTAGATAATACTGTCGTTGGATATCCATTAGATAATTCTACAGGATTTAAGTTCTGGAGATATGATGGTTGGGATATGAAAGAAGCAATAAATTGTGCAATAGGTGTGTATAAAGATAAATATACATTTAATGCAATGAGGAAATCTGCAATGAATTCTGATTTTAGTTGGAAAAAAAGTTCTGCAGAATACTTGAAAATGTATAGAGAGTTGGTAGGTTAATGGAAGATATTTCATTAAGACATTATGCACATATAGGAGATGCTGTTTGGGAGTTATTTGTAAGAGAATATACAGTTTTTAAATCTCCAAATATAAAATTGGTACATAATTATACAACAGATAGAGTTAGGGCGAGTTATCAAGCTGAATTGTTAAACTCTATTAATGATGAATTAACAGAAGATGAACAAGATTTAGCAAGGAGAGCAAGAAATGCATCTATTCCTGTAGGAAGACGTAATAATCAGGCTGAATATCGTCAATCTACTGCATTTGAAGCTTTAATTGGATATTGGTATTTGAATGATAAGGATAGATTAGATTATTTTTTCAAAAAATTTAAAGAACTTGATAATTTTATTTAATTAATTTAAGGCATAGATTTTCAAATACGTTTTGAGTGTTCATCCCAAGTTCAATTTGTTTTTTTGCTGTTTCAACTTCTTTGATATGTTCAATAAACATTGTGTTATTTGGATTTGATTTTAAAGTTGCAAGCATATAATTTTGTATTTCTTCAAGAAGTTTAGTTGGTGTGGTTTCTTTAGATAATTCAAATAAGTTTTGTGCAATATCAAATGTATCTTGTCTTTCAAAATTCCAGTAGTTTTCAAAAGTGTTCTTTATTAACTCAAAATTGAAGTTATCTCTTTCTCCGCCTGAAATATTAAAGCATTGCGAACGAGATATTATTGTTGATATAATATCTTCTTTATTAGAAGTTAAGAATATAAACATAATTCTGTCATTTGGTTCTTCAATTATTTTTAGCATTGAATTTGCAGTTTCTTCTTGGAAGTTTTGTGGATTTAAGCCTTTAATATTCCCTTCATCATCTTTATCGCAGAATATAAATACTCTATAGAACTCTGATGTTGTCATAAGAGAATTCTTAATCATTTCTGATTGTTTAATAGATATAACCGTTTTAGTATCATCATCTGCAGGTTTATTATCGAGTCTTGATATTGTTAAAACAGCAGGATGTTGGTTTTCTCGAATCCATCGGCAATTAAGGCATTGGCAGTTGTCAGAGTGGTCTCCTGTGCAATTGAGTAATCTTGCTATTTCTTTTGCCATTATGTATTGAGATTCTAAATCACGTCCCCAAAATAATAAACTGTGGGCAATAGGAATTCCTTTGTTATTAAGTTTATTATTTATACCTTTTTCAAAGTAATTAGTTAAAAATGGATATTTATCTGATAATAGCATTTTCAACCTCCGATATAATGTCTATTGATTGCCCTGATTTGATTTTGTATTCTGCATCGGTTAGTGTTTCTTTTAAATGAACTAAGTCTTTTAGTTGGGTGTTTTTAAGTTTTTGTATGGTTTGTTTAACCACAAATTCGTGTTGTCCAACTAATTTTGATATTTCTGATGGTGGAAGATTTGATGATTTTAATTTTATCAAAATCCATTTTCTAAGCATAGTTTGCGTTGCAGCCAGAATTTCTAGTGGGTGTTTTTTATCAAGAAGTCTTTTAAGTTCTGTTAAAGCTTTCCCTTTTTCACCCTTCATTATGTAGTCCGTAAAATTAAATAGGTCTTGATTTGATATACAGATTTGGCTGACCATT
>CALVEW010000122.1 GCA_944326645.1 Candidatus Gastranaerophilales bacterium | reverse complement strand
AGAATGAATGGTCATGGGGTTTATACATTTGTTGCAAAAGTTTTACCACAATATGTAGAAGAATTAGTTTCCAATGCAGGCATGAAGGCTGAAGAAATCGATTATTTGATACCTCACCAAGCAAACTTAAGAATTATTCAAGCAGTTCAAGAACGTCTTGGATATTCAGATGAAAAAGTTGTTACTAATATCAAATATTATGGAAACACATCCGCAGCATCTATTCCAATTGCATTAGCTGAAGGAGTAGAAAAAGGTAATGTAAAATTAGGATCTACCGCTGTGTTATGTGGATTTGGTGCGGGCATGACATGGGGTGGTGCTATCGTAAGATTGAGAGAAGGTATTTGCTAGGGATAAATAGGTAAATTTAATTTAATTTAATTATTTAATTTACTTCTATTAACCTAAAGTTTTTTAATAATTTACATTAAAATAATTATAAAATTTAAGGAGAATATATGACAAAGAAAATTGCTTTCTTATTTCAGGGACAAGGTTCACAATCTGTGGGCATGGGAAAGGATTTGTATGATAATTATGAGTCTGCAAAAAATGTTTTTGATACAGCAGACAAAGTTTTAGGGAAAAGTATTACAAAAATGTGTTTTGAAGGTCCAGATGAGGATTTAAAACAAACAGTTAATACTCAACCTTCAATAGTTACAATGTCAATTGCGGCATTAGAAGCATTGAAATCAGAATTAGATTTAACTCCAAGCTATACAGCAGGTCATAGTTTAGGTGAGTATTGCGCAATGTATGCAGCAGGTGTTATGTCATTAGATGATACATTAAAACTTATCCAAAAGAGAGCAGATTTAATGTCAGAAACAAAAGGCGGTTCAATGGCAGCAGTATTAAATGCTCCGGAAGGTGCTGTTGAAAACGCATTACAAGAAGCATCTTCAGTTGGTTATGTTGATGTTGCAAATTATAATTCGCCTGTTCAAGTTGTAATAACAGGTGATAGTGATGCTGTTTCTAAAGCATCTGAATTATTAAAAGAAGCAGGTGTGAGAAAGGTAGTTCCTTTGGCTGTTTCAGGAGCATTCCATTCTAAATTTATGGAAAATGCAGGAAAAGAATTTGAGGGTTTTGTATCAGAATTTAATTTATCTGATTCAATTTTACCTGTAATAACAAATGTTGATGCAGAGCCAACAACATTGGCAGCTGATTTTAAGTCTAAAATGCCAAAACAAATATATTCATCAGTTCATTGGACTCAAACAATTGAAAAAATGATATCTGATGGTGTTGATACATTTATTGAAATTGGTCCTGGTAAAGTATTAGCAGGATTAAATAAAAAAATTAATGCAGAAGTTAAGACTTATAATGTATTTGATAAAGAATCATTAGATGCAACAATAGAAGCATTAAAATCAGAATTATGTTTAGCATAATAAAAGACTAGTATTTTATAATATAAAGGGAAAAGTTATGACAGATAAAAAAGTAGCATTAGTAACAGGTGGATCAAGAGGTATTGGGAAAGCTTGTGCTTTAGAATTAGCTCGTGCCGGTTACGATGTAGTGATTAACTATGCAGGAAATGTAGATGCAGCAAATAAAACAGTTGAAGAAATCAAAGCATTAGGTGTAGATTCTGCTGCTTATAAGTTTGATGTATCAAATAAAGAACAAGTGAATGCAAGCATTGCAGAAATAGTAGAAAAATACGGAAGAATAGATGTATTAGTAAATAATGCAGGTATTACAAGAGATGGTTTATTCATGCGTATGTCTGATGAAAATTGGGATGCCGTAATCAATACAAATTTATCAAGTGCATTTTACGTTTCTCAACCTGTAGTAAAGGTAATGATGAAACAAAGAAGTGGTGCAATTGTAAATATGTCAAGTGTTGTAGGTGTCTCAGGTAATGCAGGTCAAGCTAATTATTCAGCAGCAAAAGCTGGTTTAATCGGTTTAACAAAAACATTAGCAAAAGAATTAGGATCAAGAGGTATACGAGTAAATGCAGTAGCACCTGGATTTATTAATACAGATATGACAAAAGATTTAGACACATCTAAATTCTTAGACTATATTCCACTTAAGAGATTAGGTGAAGTAGAAGATATTGCAAAGGCTGTTAAATTTTTAGCAGTAGATACTGATTATGTAACAGGTCAAGTTTTAGAAGTTGATGGTGGTTTAATAATCTAGTAATAAATCTTAAAACATTTTGCAAAATTATCTTTAAATAGTATAATTTAATTTGAATAGTGATTTACGTTAAGAAGAAAAAGAGGAAAAAGAAACATGAGTACATTTGAAAAAGTAAAAAAAGTTGTAATCGATCAATTAAGCGTTGATGAAAATTTAGTTACTCCAGAAGCAAGCTTCACAGCTGACTTAGGAGCAGATTCTTTAGATACAGTTGAATTAGTAATGGCTTTTGAAGAAGAATTTGGTTGTGAAATTCCTGATGAAGAAGCTGAAAAAATTCAAACAGTAAAAGACGCAGTAGATTATATTGATGCACATTCATAATCAGTAAAAGAGTTTAAAATACGAGAGGATATTGCATATTCTCTCGTATTTAAAATAAGAAGAAAAGGTTTAAAAAGATGTCAAAACGAAGAGTTGTAGTAACAGGTATGGGTGCAGTAACACCTTTTGGTGTAGGTGTTAAAACTCTATGGGATAACTTGGTTGAAGGAAATAGTGGAATAAGTTTAACAGAAGGCTTAAGTGAAGGTCATACAGTTCTTATTTCAGGTCAGGTAAAAGATTTTGACCCTGAGCAATATATTAATCCAAAAGATGCAAAACGAATGGATAGATATACTCAATTTGGTTTAATTGCAGCAGATGAAGCAATAGCAGATGCAAAATTAGAAGGTGCAGATATCGATCCATATAGAATAGGTGTAATAGTAAGTTCTGCTGCCGGTGGTTTTAGAACATTAGAAAAAAGCCATAAATCAATATTAGATAGAGGACCAACAAAATGTTCACCATTTACAATTCCAATGATGATTGCAGATATGGCATCAGGAAGAATTTCTATGAAATATGGCTTTAAAGGTGTAAATAAAGTTGTATTGTCAGCTTGTGCAACAGGCACACATTCAATTGGAGATGCATTTAGAGCTATCCAATACGGTGATGCTGATGTAGTAGTAGCAGGCGGTTGTGAAGCAACTATCTGTGATATCGGTATTGGTGCATTTACAGCTGCAAAAACTTTATCAAAAAGAAATGATGAACCTCAAAAAGCTAGCAGACCTTATGATAAAGATAGAGATGGATTTATCATGTCAGAAGGTGCGGGTGTATTAGTATTAGAAGAATACGAATCTGCTAAAAAACGTGGTGCTCATATTTATGCAGAAGTAGTTGGCTATGGTCAATCAGCAGATGCTTATGATATGGTTGCTCCTTGTCCAGAAGGTAAAGGTGCTACTAAGTCTATGGAATTTGCACTTCAAGATGCAGGAATGACTCCAGCTGATATTCAATATGTAAATACACACGGGACAAGTACAGGTTTAGGTGATATTGCTGAATCAAAAGCTGTTGAAAGATTATTTGGTGATAAAGATACTAATAAAAACTTGTATGTTTCATCTACAAAGAGTATGCATGGTCATATGTTAGGTGCTACAGGTGCTGTTGAAAGTATAGCTTGTATTGAAACAATTAATACAGGCATTGTTCCACCAACAATTAACTTAGACAATCAAGACGAAGAAGTTGCTAATTTGAATTATGTTCCACATAAAGCTCAAAAGGCTGAAATTCATGCGGCATTAACAAATTCATTTGGTTTTGGCGGTCATAATGCTACTTTAATTTTCAAAGAATGTAAGTAATAAGCTTATATAAACTAAAATAAAAAGGGTTCAGTTTTATACTTCTGAATCCTTTTTTATTTATTTAAATATTCAAATAATTCTTTATAATTTTCAAAAATATTAATATTAAAATCCATTTTATCAGGAGTAATATTTAATACAGTTTTATTTTCTTTAATCGCATAAATCGGAATATTTCTTTTATATGCTTCAAATACAGGAATTGAACCAAGTGCATCATAAGGCATGATTAAATAATCCAAATCATTAATAGAATATCCTTCATTTGTTGTTAATTTAGGAGCTTGAGAAAGTCCTATTAAGATACAAGGAAGATATGTTGGAGTAATATATTCTGCAGAACATCTAGCATCAACTATCCTTTGTTCAATTTCAATATCTTCAAACGCTGGAGAATGTGCACATGGAATTTTTAATTCTCTTGAAACATAGTGAGAAATAATAGCTTCAACTCCACCTACAGGATCAACTCCTATACCTTTAGAATAGTTATCAGAGTCTGATTCATCAAATTTACAAACAATTGCTATCGCTTCAGCTCCTTTAGCAATTAGTCTTTGAGCAGAATTTACTACTGTTTGGATATTCTTTACTCCTCCTGTTGATATATTAGATGAATCTATTTCAAAAGTTACACCAACTTCTTCATCTGTTATATCCCAATCAATAATATCAATTCCATAAATTGTTTTTACTGCATTTATAGTATTTATATGTACATTAATTATTCCTTGGGATATTCCTTTGTCAAAGACTATTCCAACTTTGTTATTTTTTACTTCTTTAAGGCATAATCTCCCCCTAAAGAATTCATCAAGAGAGTATCCTTCAACATAAAGCATGTTATCAGTTATTCCTGAAAAACATCCTGCATTAACGACATTTGGATTTACAATGAGTCGATTATTTGCAGCAAATTTTCTAGCCCAATAGCTTGCATCTCCTGCAAAACCTCCTATTGATGCTCCTATTCCCGTTGGTACTATGAATGCTCCTAATTTCATAGTTAAATATTAGATTAAACAAGTATGTTAATCAATAAGAACAAAAAATAATTGTAAAAATTACACCAAATATTAAGAATCTTAATTATTTTTTACAAAAATTAACATTGATTTATTCTTATAAATAATCTATAAAAATCTAATTTAAGTTGTTATTTACTAAAAAAAAATATAAAAGTAGGAAAAAAATAATCATATTATTTTGTATATTAAAAAAACAATCAAAATGTATCTTAATATAATTTTTACAATTGTCATTTAAAATAGCAATTTTTTTTTTGTCGGACTTTTAATTAAAAAGTAAGGTTGTTATAATTTTTATATCACTTTATATTGTAGTAGATTGTGTATGATAAGTCAG
>CALVEW010000121.1 GCA_944326645.1 Candidatus Gastranaerophilales bacterium | reverse complement strand
TATCCAAATCCCTGTTAAGCTTGTAAGAATTGGGACTATCCAATTGTCAAATTGTCCCCATACTAAAATATAACTTAGTCCTATTCCATCCATTGGTGTATAGTCAGCATTTGTTAACCAAAGCAGACTTTGTATTCCAATAACAGAAAAGAAAATTTGTGGAGTGAATATGTTATACTTTCCTTCAATTTTTGTTGTATAAATATGTCCTAAGTGTATGAATAATAATGAGAACATTGTTCTTAGAAGATATAAAATATAAAGGTTTTGATTAAAACTTTCAAGTTGTATAGCTAATAATGCTAAAACAAAATAGAAAATTGTATTAAGTTTAGTTTTATTCAAAACTTTATAAGCAATTAAAGATGTAAATAATTGAGGAACAAACCATAATGGAGAGGTTAAATCAATTTGGTGACCTGTTAAAAATGGGATTAGTAATTCATTTTTTAATGTAATTGGCATTCCCCAAAATTTACCAACAATTGGAGTTATTAAGATAGTTATTCCAAGATATATTATGGAATAAATTATGTATGGTTTCATAAGACTATTGAATCTGCGTTTTACAAATTCAATAAATGAATAATTTTCTTTAAATAACATTCCTGCTATAAAGAAAAATAATACAACTTGAAACGAATATGGTGGAAACATTGGAATAAGAGAAAATTCCAAATGCCCAGAAATAACAATTAATATAGCAAGTGCTTTTAAAAGATTAATTTTATTATTAAAATTTTCCATAATAATTACTCCGGAACATTTATAATTATATGCAGAAAATTTTATTTTTAAATCAATTTAATCTCCAAATTTCAAAGTTTAGATAGAAGGCGAACAATACCCAAAAGAGATATGGTATGAGTAAGTATGCTGATAGTTTAGAATATTTATAAAAACATTTTATTGTTTTATAAATAAAATAAACTAATAATCCGCATATTATAAGAGCTAGTTTTATATTTTTGTTAATGAAGAATGTAGGACTCCATAATAAGTTAAAAAATAATTGTAATCCCCAAAAAGTAAGCGGAGTTAGTTTATTTTTTAAATCACCTGTTCTAAGGAATAATATTAGTGATATTAAAATAGTAATATATAAAAATATCCATACAGGAGCAAAAATCCAATCAGGTGGACTTAATAACGGTTGATTTAAACTATGATACCAATCCATATTTTGCATACAAATATTATGATTTAATATTTCTATTATTTTATCCCCTCATTAGTTAACCAATCGATTAGTGGCTTTTTTTCTCCAAATTTGATATTAAATCCTCTTTCAAAATCTTCACTTGTTAATAAATTATGATTAATATTAAATGCAAGAGGTTTGTTTTTAGGGTTGATTTTGTTTACTTTATCTTCTGATATTTCATTGTTATCCATTACATTTGAATAATTTAATCCTTCGTAACAACAAAAAGGTGTTTTAATAATATTGTTATCAGCATTTTCCATAAGTCCAAATGTTCTACATACAATACCTCTATAATTATATACAGAGCATTCATTATTGATTAAAAACGGACATTCATATCTGAACAAATCTTCTTTAGATTTAATTTTGTCTTCTTTAATTTTATCAACTTTTTGAGAGATTATATCTCTAGTTTCTTTATCTAGTTGAAGGTAGCCTTTTAATAGATATTGAACCTCAAGAAAAGAATAAGGGAATTGAGCATTTTTGCAGCACTTGGCACATCCTTTTTTGCAAAAAATATAATCTTTTTGCGAATTAAAAAATCCTTCCAATTTATTATTTAAATATTCTAAAAAAACAATATAATTTTGAATCATATAATAATTATCATACAAAAAAATAAAACAGGGCAGGTGTGTAGGCTGCCCTGTCCTTCAAATTAAAGGATTATTCTGGCCTAATCTTTTTCAATATGTAATAGTTCTTCTTAACACATAAAATATAATGGTTTTTGAATTATATATTATTTTTTGATTATTGGGAATAGTTTCTCGAAAAATTGAAATAAATTGTTACAAAAATCACTATTAAGTGTAAAAGCTACATTTAAAGCGACATCCAAAGTAATTAATTTTTATATTCAAATGGCATACAACCACCATTTTTTATCATGTATTCATTAACGTTTATGTTGTTGATATAGAGAATTCCTACATTTCTATTGTACCTATTATCTACATCGGTAAATTTTACAGTAACATTGTTTTGATTTTGTAATAGGTTAGTTAGAATAGTTTTTGATTCTTTTCCTTTTTCTACGACTTCTTCTATTGTTATTTTATTGAGGTATGCTTGTTTATATGCTCTATCTCTTTTAGATGTTTCGTAACAATCGATGCCTGATAGTCTTATACTGATTTCTTTTCCGTTTATTATTCCTTTTACGGTATCACCGTCAGTTATTTTGGTTATTTTTATATTATCAAGACAAACTTTTGAACAAACAATTTCACAAGAGGTGAATATTATAAGCATTAAAATGAGAAAATTTTTCATAAATATAATAATCTGAAAAATGTAGTAGGGTGTCTATTGCTCAGTTGACTATTTTTTATAAATTTATATTATAATTGTTTTATGAAAATAGTATTCGCAACAGGAAATCCTCATAAATTACAAGAGGTAAATGATATTGTTAAAGGTTCAGGCATTGAATTTGTCTTGCCTAATGAAGGTTTTAATCCTATAGAAAATGGCTCAACCTTTGAAGAAAATTCTTTAATCAAAGCAAAAGAAGCATACCGAGTATCCGGCATGATGTGTTTAGCCGATGATACAGGATTATGTGTAGATGCTCTTGACGGTGCTCCAGGGCTATATTCTGCAAGGTATGCAGGAAGCCAAAAAGAAAAGATTGAAAAACTTTTAGGCGAACTTCAAGGGGTTGAAAATCGTTCTGCTAAGTTTGTTTGCTGTATGACTCTATTGAATGATAAAGGTGAAATGATTTATCAAACAACAGGAGTTTGCAACGGTTCAATTATAAAAGAAGCAAAAGGAATTAATGGGTTTGGGTATGACCCAATATTCAAAGTTGCCGGCATGGACTGTACAATGGCTGAGATGAGCGAAGCAGAAAAAAATAAAATCTCTCATCGTGCTAATGCATTGGGTGATGTAATAAATTATCTGGAATCTCTTTAGCCTTTTTAGCTGCAAGCATTCTGCTTGTTTTTAACATAAATATTAACGGAATAATCATTATTGCTAAAAATGCGATAAGTAAGAATACATCATAAAATGCACACAATTTAGCTTGTGCTAACATTTCTCTATACATCGCACCGTATGCTTTTTTATTTGCATATACAGGTGCATAATATGTCATAAATTTATGTTGAAGGTTTGATAAATGTATTCTAAACATTGGATTATGCCAACTTAAATGTTCAACAAGATAATTTTGATGAACTTGTGAAACTCTTGTTATAAATGTTGATGCCATAGCTGTTGATATTGCTGTTATGATATTTTTAAATAAAGCGTGTAATGATGCCGCATCGACTCTTTTGTCAGCAGGTAAAGTTAAAAAAGACATAGCAGTTATAGGAACAAATGCTGCAGAAACCCCAACACATAATAATAAATTAGGAATTATAATTGCACTTAAAGATGCTGTTGTACTTAATTGACTCATCCACAATAGTGAAGCAGCCATAATAGTAAAGCCTGTAGCTGTTAAAAGTCTTGGTTCAATGTATTTTGATAATTCCCCAAAAACTATTAGGCCAACTAAACATACAATCGCTCTTGGAAACATTGCAAAACCAGCCATAGAAGGGCTATAACCTAATAATGCTCTTACAAACATAGGTATAAGTAAAAGAGTAGAATATAGAATCATATTAATAAAAGAACTAATAGTTGTTCCGTATAAGAAGTTTCTATCTTTAAACACTCTGATATCAATTACAGGATTGTTAAATTCAAGTTCCCATACATAGAAGAAAACAAAAGAACAAACACTAATTCCAGTAAGCCAACAAACCCAAGTTGTATCAAACCAATTAAATTGTTCACCTTTATCAAGAACTATTTGCATACATCCCATTGCTAAACAAATTGCACTAAAACCAACAATATCAAAAGGTCTTCTTTCTTCTTTTGGAACTGGTTTTGTGTTAGGTAGCAAAAATTTGATAAGTATAATAGATAAAATACATAATGGAATATTTATAATAAATACCCATTTCCAAGAGAAGTTATCTGTTAAATATCCCCCCATATAAGGCCCTGCAAGAGGAGAAAACATTGCCGCAACTCCAAATAGTCCCATTGCAACCCCTCTTTGATTAGGAGGAAATGCATCTAATAATACCGCTTGACAAATTGGTAATATACTCCCACTTCCAATCCCTTGTACTAATCTTGCAAGAATTAGCATGTGTAAGTCTTTTGCTAATATACAAAACAAGCAACCTAAAGTAAAGACGATAATACAATAGATTAAATATTGTTTTTGACCAAACATATTAACAAGATATGTTGTTACAGGTAACATTACACCACCTGCAATGATATAACAAGTTACAACAGTATTTGCTTCATATTGTGTTGCACCAAAATATCCTGCGATATCAGGCTGACAAACATTAGTTGCAGATGATGCTGCCAAAGATAAAAATGCCGGCAACAATACTACAAGTGCTATAATATATGGATTAAGTTTTCGTTGAGCAGTTTCCATTATTATTTAACCTTAACTTTTGGAACAACTGACATTCCTGGCACAATATTGTATTTAGAAATATCTTCTTCAAATACGATTTTTACAGGGACACGTTGAACAATTTTTACATAACTTCCAACTGCATTTTCAGGCGGGAATAAACTTGATTTAGCACCTGTTGCTCTTTGTATACTTTCAATTCTTCCTTTAAATCTTTTGCTTGGGTATGTATCAATTTTTATTGACACAGGTTGTCCAGGATTCATGTGTGTTAATTGAATTTCTTTGAAGTTTGCAACGACCCAAACTCTTTTAGGTACAATCTGCATTAGAGGTTGTCCAACTTGAACATAGTTCCCTTTTTCAACACTTCTTGCAGAAACTTTTCCTGATTGAGGTGCATATATTTTTGTGTATGACAAATCAAGTTTTGCTTGTTCAACTTCAGCTTCTAATCTTTGTATTTCTGCTGCAACAGCATCTGTTTTTGCTTGATGAGATTCTAAAGCTGATTTTAATGCTTTTGTTTTATCTGTTGCACCTTTGTAATTCGCTTTTGCAACAGT
>CALVEW010000120.1 GCA_944326645.1 Candidatus Gastranaerophilales bacterium | reverse complement strand
ATAACCTTTATAGTGCTATTGAAGCTAACACACAAGATATAAAAGATAAGATTCCTAATCAAGAAGATATTGGAACAATTAAAGAACAAACAAGTGATATAATTAAACAATTATCAGATATAGAATATAAAATACAAAATACTAAGACAGAGCAATTCGAAAATATTAGAAATGAATTCAACTCAATTTCTAAGATGATATCTGAAAATGCTGATAATATAAATAATATCTTATTAGCTCAAGATAACTTTGATAATCTTAAATCAAGACTTGCTAATATTGAAGTTAATCTTAATAATTTCGGAAATACTATTAATAATTCTAATTCTAACCAATTAGAAGAAATTAAAAATGAATTTAATGCTATTTCCAGAGCCATATCTGAAAATGCTGACAATATAAATAATATCCTATTATCTCAAGAAAACTTTGATAATCTTAAATCAAGACTTGAAAACATTGAAGTCAACTTAAATAGCATTGAAAATACAGTTAATAATTCTAATTCTAATCAATTGGAAGAAATTCGTTCAGAATTTACAAATTTATCATATATTATCAATAACAATACAAACAATATAAAGAGTATTCTAAACAACAAAGATGAATTTAATCAAATTACATCTGGAATTGATAATATTTTAAAAGAATTAAAGTTAATAGATACAAATATTGATGAAGATATAACAAGACAAGTTGCAATAATTAAAGAAGAATTTGTATCTATTTCAACAGCAATATTCTCAAATACGGATAGAATAACCAATATAGCAACAAATAATCTTAACAAAATACAGGAAAAATTTGAATATATTGAATCATTAATTAATAACCTCCAAAATGAAATAAAGGAAGAAAATAATACAAATATTGAATTAATAACAAATAAATTTGAACAACTTAACGTATTAGAAAATAAATTAGATAAAATTGATTATACAACAACAAATAATGAAAATGCTGATAATATAATTTTATCAAATATTAAAACAATAGAACAAAAACTTGAAAGTATTGATTCTAATATTGATGAACTTACTAAAAAAACAATAGATGAAGAAGTAGCAAAAATAAAAAGTATTATACTTGAACAAAAAGAAAAGCTTAATACATTAAGTACTATAGAAGACATAAATACGCTTCCAAGAATAGAAGATTTTAATAATATACTAAATCAAAATGTTAATAATCTATTGAATGACTTTAACAAAAAAATAGAAGAATCTTCAAATAAAGAAATAATTGTAGGGCTTTTATCAGAATTAAAATCAGATATAATATCTCATACAATAAACATACTTGATCAAATTTCTTTTGAGGTAGAACAAGGAGAAATTATTGATTATATCCAAGAACAATCAAATAAAACAAATACAACATTAAAAGATATAAAATCAGATTTAATTTCCAAACTTGAAAACCAAAAAGAAGAATTATTATATAACATTATTTCAAGAGAAGAATTAAAACCTGAATTTGATATGATACATCAAAAATTAGATGATTTATCAGACACATATGAATTAAATAAAGGTTTCGAAAACATTCAATCAAAATTAGATTTCATTGTTGATAATTCTATAGTAAAAAGTTTTGAAGATGTACAATCAAGAATTGATTATGTCGTTGATAATACTATTGAAAAAGGTTTTGAGGATGTAAAGAATAAAATTGATTTAGTACACGATAATACAATAAAAAAAGAATTTAATGAAGTAAAAAATCAATTAGAAACATTTGCAAATAACGATGAATTACAAAAAGAATTTGCAGAAGTAAAAAAACATCTTTTAACAATTCAATCCGGAGATTCCAAAGCTGATTACACATATAGCTTACAAGATATAGAATCTGATATTGCAAAATTACGAATAGCAATGAAAGAGCTTCAAGAAGTCTCTACAGATGAAGAATTAGATGACATAAGAAAAAAAGTAGATGATATAGTCCTAGTTGTAAGTAATATCAAAAACCAAATAGCACAAGCTGATATCGATGAAGTATCCTCAAGTATCGAAAAAATGAATGAAGATATAGTCAGCATAAGCACACGAACAAATAAATTATTATTAACATCTGAAAATTCATCTAATTTATTAAAAGAGAACTTAGAAAGTTTTAGATTGGTTATTGATGATTTAGATACTAGAACAAGAGAATTAATCGAACGTAATGATTTAAGTCATATAGAAACTTCTATTTCAAAAATAGAACGCACATTACAAGATAATAAAGGATATAACAGTATTGTAAATCAATCATTATTATCAATTGCAGAATGGGTAGACTGTGCAGGTTCAACTTTAACATCCATTACTAAGAAATTAGAAAAATTAGATGATATCGAAGATGTTAAAGGAATGATTCGAAGCATAGAAATGCCTACACAGTTTGATTATTCAGTTTTTAACAATATTGAAGATAAATTTAATGAACAACAAAATAGAATTAATTCATTAGAAGAAAAATTAAATAGATTAACTGAATTAGTTGAAGCAAATGATAATAGTCAAATAACTAAAAAGATATCAAGTGTAGATAAACAACTAGCAAAATTAAATAAAAGTATTGAAAGACTAACTTCATATGTTGACGAAGAATAAAATTACAGCTGAATTAAGTAGAATATTACCCAAAGATAATATTCTATCAACCTTGGAAGAATGTTATGTTTATTCGCAAGATGGAACAAATACAAGAACATCTGACAAGTTTCCTGATGTTGTCATTTTCCCGGAAACAATTGAAGAAATACAAAAAATAATGAAATTTGCAAATACCAATAACATTCCTGTAACAGGTCGGGGGGCCGGAACAAATTTAATAGGAGCCTGTCTTCCTGATTTTGGTGGCATCGTAATGAATTTTTCTAAAATGAATAATATTTTGGAAATTAATAAAACAGATATGACTGCAATTGTTCAACCAGGAGTCGTAATTGGGGATTTACAAAAAGAACTTGATAAATTCGGATTATTTTTCCCGCCTGACCCATCAAATTTAAGAGTTTCAACAATAGGTGGAGCAATAGCACAATCAGCCGGGGGACCTAAAACTTTCAAATATGGAACAACAAAAGATTATATTTTAGGCCTAAAAATAGTTCTTGCAGATGGCACATTAATGACAACAGGCGGCAATACAATAAAAAATGCAACAGGGTATCCATTAACACAGTTATTTATTGGTAGTGAAGGAACTTTAGGAATTGTTGTTGAAGCTACTTTAAAATTAATTCCTAAACCTGAATCAACTAGAGTAATGTTAGCATATTTTGATAATATTGAAGATGCGACACTATCAGTAAACAATATAATAGATTCAAAAATATTCCCTTCAACCATTGATTTTATGGATAAAAATTCAATAAAAACTGTTGAAAAATTTTATCCGGCAAATCTAAAAACTGATAAAGAAGCAGCTTTAATAATTGAAATTGATGGTTCAAAAGATTCTGTCAAAACAGATGGAGATAAATTAAAAGAAATCTTAATATCTTCAAAAGCTACTGATGTAACAATATCAAATTCCGCAGAAGAATATGAAAAAATATGGACTGCAAGACGTTCATCATTTGCTGCAGCTGCAAAACTAAGACCTGATGTAGTTACAGATGATGTAATAGTTCCGCGTTCAAAACTTCCTGAACTTATAAAGGGAATAAATGAAATTTGTAGTAAATATAATCTAGAAACTTGTGTAGTAGGTCATGTTGGTGATGGAAATGTACATCCTCAAATTGCACTTAACCTTGAAAACAAAGAAGAACATAAAAATTATATCAATGCAAAAAAAGAAATATATAATCTTACGATTTCTCTTGGTGGAACATTATCTGCTGAACATGGTATAGGTGCTGAAAAAAAACAATATTTACCTATGGCAATAGATAATACAGCATTAGAATATATGAAAAAAATTAAATATATATTTGATCCTAAAAATATACTTAATCCAAATAAAATATTCTAAATATTAAAAAGTTGCATTTCTTATAAATACTGATATAATAGGACGATAGAGGATATACAGGGGAGAAATTATATGGATTTAATATTAATATATTGTACTGTTCCAAATGCAAAAATAGCAAAAGAAATGGCAAATTTAATCGTAAAACATCACCTTGCAGCCTGTGTTAGTATTACAGATAAAGTTGAATCAATATTTTCATGGGATGGGGAGCTATGCAAAGAAAAAGAATTATTATTATCAATTAAAACAGTTAGAAATAATTTCGAAAAAATTAATGCATTAATAAATGATATGCATCCTTATAATGTTCCAGAGGTGATTGCAGTTCCTGTAATTAATTGTAGCGAAGACTATATGCAATGGATTGTACACGAAACCAAATAAATATTATAAAAAAAGAAATTATTAATTTCTTCATATCATTAGGAATAGAAGTTCATACATCTACTAAAGCACTTGGACATCAAGGCTTTTTTAGATTGAATAGGATTGATATTTCAAGAGATATTAATGAGGAAAGAATTATTCCGACATTAATACACGAATTTGCACATTTTATAACATTTAATATTAAAGCAAAATGCAATGATTTCAACCCTATATTTAAAACAGATGATAATTATATTTATAATGAACTAATAAAAGTAACCCATTTTGTAGATGAAAATTCAAAATTAGAAAAATTATATATACAAAAAGAAAACATAAAAAAAGCAATAAAACATCACGAAAAAATAATTAAAAATAAGTATCCTGAATTTAAAAGAAATGAAAAATTTAAACCATTTCTGAAACATACAAAACATTCTGATGCAAGATACCTTCTAAAACACGATGCAATAAAAGTTCTCCATTGGTTTACATATAAAACATATTCAATAATAAATATTGAAAAAGAATTTCCTGATATGCCTGAAGAATTCATTTCTTATTTGAAGCTTAAATCGTCTCAAAGAAAACAAACCTCAATATCAAGAAAAATTAATAAATTAAATAAATATTATAATAGTCCTACTGAACTTTTTGCACGTTTTATTGAAGCTCTTTATATAAATAAAGATACAGTACTGAATACTGCCCCGAAAACTTTTCAACTGTTCAAGGAATTATATTACGACAACTATTATACACACCTTAATAAATTATTTGAAATTGTAAATATTAAGATATAAAATAGCAAATTTTTTTTTTAAACTGTTTTATATAAATATCGTGTGTTAGTAAATTATGATTAAAATTTTTAACCAATACATAATTAATAGCCAAAAGGTTCCTACTAATAATCAAAGTAGTA
>CALVEW010000119.1 GCA_944326645.1 Candidatus Gastranaerophilales bacterium | reverse complement strand
ATTTATGAACCTCAAAAGGTTTGTCATCAATTAAGAATACTTCATCTTTTGCACTATAAGATACTCCAGATGCAATAGTTGCATTTGAAGTAGTAATTATTATTAATAATATTATTAATAAATTTCTCAAAGTTAGGTTATTATATCATATTAAAGCTATTAATGAAAACTCTTTTTAAATGATTTAAAAACGGTAAATTTATTAATAAATGTTTTTTTTTAAGAGCTATACTTATTTTGGAATTAAGAAGAGTGAGTATAATTTATGGAGGGAAAAATGAAATCAAAGAATACTGATGTTATTTGTTTGAATTTATGCCAAGACACTTTTGATGAAATAACTGTTGTAGACAGTTTATTATCTGCAATACAAGATTTATGTTTGAACTTGGAATTAAACTCTCAATATTACGAAAATACTGAGAATTTTGTTCTTAAGTTAAGTGAAGAACGCAATAAGTACATAAGTTTGTCTTCAATTGCTCGTCAAAGACTTAAAAGAATTGAGTTAATTAATTCTCAATTAGAAGATAACTTAACGTAGAATTGCTTTATCAAATTTTTGTTTATAGTATTCAATATTAAAATGTAATCTTTTGGCGATATCAAATAATAAAAGAATTAATTCTCTATCGCTTGGTCTGCTAATAGAATTAATAAGTTTTTCAAAGTTTAGTACTATTTTAGAGTAATAAACATTTTGAGCTTCAGATAAATCCGTATTAATTTCTAATTTATCTATAACATTTAGTAATTCTAATGTTACATCAGCTTGCTGATATTCCATACTATAAACTAAACGATTTATATTTTGAACAATTTTTTTGTCAAAAATTTTACTTGTTTCGGTCTTGTCTATTGATATACCAAGCCTTTTCGCTTCAAAATTGATATCGCCAGCAAGCTGTATGATTTCTTCATCAATAAATCCATTAGAATTCATAAACAGCTCATTGAATTGTTTTGCTAATGCATACTGTGCAGATATTTTGAATTCTTCCGGAATTTCTAATCCTAATGCTTGTAAATGGAATATTGAAGATTTGCCATCTTCATACATTTCTTCATAGTTTTTGGCAAATGCAGATAATTTATCTTTTAGTAGTATTTGAAGTATTTTTCTTCTTTCTTCAATAAATATATCTTTTAATGTGAAATATTCTTTACCGAAATATCCGTCTAAAGCTCTAATAATTTCTGTTAGAGGATTAATCATATATGTTCTAACTAATTCTTTTTGAATATTTTCATATTCGTCAGAATAATCTCTAATAGCACAATGGAAATCCCCACCGGAGAATTGTACAAGTGCAAACATCATATCAGAACGTTCTAATGTGATTTTTGACTGTATTTCGACATGTCCTACTATTAATTGTGAATCTCCTTTTTTTACTCGTTTATAAGATTTTTTAGTTATTGAGTAACAATAAACATCTTCTTCATCTTCAGTTTCCTGATAAAGTGATGATATTGCCCAAAGGCTGACAATTTGTTTCATTGAGACAACAGAAGGTTTTACATATTTTTCGTATATTTCTTTACCATTCCCGAGTTCAGGATAATTGCTTTGAGCATTTGATAATATATCTAAGTATGGTCCTTCTAAATCTTTTTTTGTGAAATTTTTAGCTAGTTGAATAACTCTTGCTGCATATTTCATAATTTGAGTTGTTTCAATTCCTGAGATATCAGAGAAAAACCAACCACAACTTGTGTACATCAGCATTGCTTGACGTTGGATTTCTAAAATTTCCATTGCTCTTACTTTATCATTTTCGTCTAACCCTTCGTTAAAGTATTCAGTTTGGAATTTTTTTACAGATAAATCTGAACGATCAAGAATTACATCAATATAATTCATTCTAGCAGCCATGAAATCTTTAAAATATTTTTTACCTTGTTTTTGGCATATAGGAATAACCTCATCTCTTAAATAATCCATAGCATCTCTTAGAGGTCTTCTCCATTTTTGATTCCAACCTGGATGCCCACCTGTTGAACAACCACAGTCTTCACACCAACGTCCAACACCATGGAAACAACTCCAAGATGAAACATCTTTAAGGTCTACTTCCCAATTGCTTGCATATTTTTCTAAATATTCTGCATAATTAGTTATTGTAAAACCTGCTTCTTTGGCTTTTGTTGATAAGGCATAAGCTAATGCCATATCTCCAAATTTTGTATGGTGTCCGTAACTTTCACCATCTGTTGCGATGTTAATTAATTGAGGATAATTTCTATCAAAAGAAATACCATCTTTTAGACGTCTTACAAATTTATTTCCATCTCTTAAAAGTTCATCAAAAGCAACTGATTTAGAAATAGCACCATCATAGAAGAATAAGTCAATAAATTTCCCTGGAGCTGATTTAATATAATATCTGTAAGATCTTGCAGGATCAATATTCCCCCAACTTACATCATTCCAGTTTGTATCACCTTGTTTTCTTATGCGTTTAGCTTGAAATGGTGATAAAATAGTAAATTTGATATCATTTTCTACTAAAACTCTTAATGTATCATCATCAACTGCTGTTTCCGCAAGCCATATCCCTTCAGGCTTACGACCAAATCTATATTCAAAATCTCTAATACCCCATTTAACTTGAGTTTGTTTGTCAAGTTCATTTGCAAGTGGCATTATAATATGATTATATACTTGTGCAATTGCATTTCCATGTCCATTATGTTCTTCAACACTTTTGATATCTGCTTTAATAATTCGTTCATATGCGTGAGGAGAAAAAACTTCCATCCAAGATAATAAAGTTGGTCCAAAGTTAAAGCTCATACTTTCGTAATTGTTGACTAATTTTAATATTCTATTTTTATCATCAACAACTTTTGAAACAGAATTTGGTGCATAACATTCATTATTTACTCGTTCATTCCAATCGTGACATGGCAATGCACTAGGTTGTAATTCAACTGCTTCAAGCCAAGGATTTTCTCTTGGCGGTTGATAAAAATGCCCATGTATTGCTAAGAATATTTTTTTATTATCTTTTTCAACTTCTTTTTTAGTTTTTTCTTCTTGCATGTCTGATATCCTTATTTTTTAGAATGAATTAATTGAATATTTTCTGCATCAAGCCAAGCATCGCCAAGTGCATTTGAAAATACTGTTCCTGTAACTTTTATAGTATCACCTTCATTAAGATCAGGTAGTTTTTCAGCTAATTTTCTGGAAATAAACATTTTTAATTCTGATAATGGAATTGTACCTACTACATCATCTCTAAAAAACAGAAATGAAATATATTTATCAGAACTTCTAAAAGCAGGTTTGTAGTCTAAACCTAATGTAGAAAATTTTGAGAATTTGCCGGTCATGCATACTCTTTTTCTCATATATTCTGATGGATTATTAACAACATCTAATGGTTTAACATTTAATGCGGGTTGTTGAGTTTGTGTTGTTGTTTTTGTTTGTGTAGTTTTAGTTGGTATAGTTGTACTATTGGCTAAAACATATTCTGAATTAAAACTTATTATAAATAACCCTAATAATAAACTACTTAGTATTTTTTTCATTACTCTTCTCCTAAATTCAATTGTATTTTACCATAATTTAGTTGAATTGTAACTACCAAACTTGATTAAGTTTAAGAGAATAATTTGAAAGTTCTGTCAACATTGTCTTTTATTACGGTTTTTAGAGTATCCATTTCAGTATTAATAGCATTTCTTTCAGATTCAAGTGCTGCAAGGTCAGTATCGTATTTTTTGTCTTTTGCATCAATTTTTCTCATATCAGATTCATATTTTGCTTCTGCTTTTTTGAGATTTGTTTCGTCTTGAACTTCTTGTAAATTTGTATCTGTTGCTACGTTTACATCGTACAAATTGAAATTCCCGTCTTCAAGTTTTGTAATATGGCAAATTACTGCTTGACCGCTGTTAATTATATTAGTAAACCATTCATTGCTGTCACCCATTCCATCAGGGACAGAGATACTATCTATATTTGAACCTGCAGCTTCAATCATTTGGAACATTTGAATGTAATAATCTAATTTATCTGCAATATTAGGATATTTTGCAGCATCAGTATTTTGGCCAATTATATTTGGAGTAGTTTTTGTTCCTGTAATTGTTACTCCGCTATTTCCCATGTCGGCTTCTGATGTTGCAGTTGCAGAATAGCAACCATCAACAGTTGCAGTTGCGGCTATTGTACTTAAGAATTGATATAATGTTCCATGAGCACCATTTTTGTTTACAGATCCAAATGAGTTACAATTAGTAGCTGTTCCGTTTAAATCACCTATAAATGCAGATATAGAACCGCTACCTACTTTAGTACCATTGAATGTAACTTCATCTAGTCTTCCATTTGCATTTCCTGTTACATTTCCGTATGACTCGCAATTGGAAACAGTTATATCCATTGTTCCATTGGTAGTTAAACCAACAAATCCTCCAACATAAGCATATTCTCCTGTTACATCACCTCTTGTAATACAGTTATCAATGGCTGTATTGCCCATAATATAACCGATTAAACCTCCTGTACCAATTTCATGAGCCCATTGCCCTGTGGAAATCCCATCTGGGAAATAGAAATTAGAAATTACATCTACATTTGTTCCTGAATATTTTACGAATGATTTGCTGCCGGTAGTTATACCTATTAAGCCTCCAACATTCCTTCCTGCATTAACACTTCCTGTTGCATAACAATTCTCAACTGTACTTCCGCTCAAATTACCAACTAGAGCACCAACTGTATTATTATTAGTATTAATATTAGCATTAATATTAACATTTTTAATTGTAGCTCCTGTTGCCGTAGCAAATAGCCCTTGTGTTCCACTAGTAATTGTTATGGTATGTCCGTTACCATCAAATGTTCCTCTGAAGTCAGTAATTCCAGACCAATTAGACACAGTAATATCTGAATCTAACCGATATTTACCTGTTGCTCCATTAAGGTTTTTAAGCTGATCTGCACTAGTTATACTAATGTAAGCAGCATTTGCACCTGATTTCATGTCATTTAGAGCAGTTAAATAACCTTCAATTGTTTTATTTGAACAGTTATATGCCCGTTTTACATCATCAGGGACGTATAATGCTCCTGTTTGCACGTCTCTAATTCCATATATTGAGCCATTACCTACAGGAGTTCCGATAAAGTTATTGTAAGTGGTATTAATAAAGCTTATACTACCATCTGCTCCAAGAACTTTATGCTGGATTTTTGTTGCGTTTAGGGCGTTTTCATATTCTTTGTACACGGCAGTAGACTCATTAGCCATTTGGAGCTTCTGAGC
>CALVEW010000118.1 GCA_944326645.1 Candidatus Gastranaerophilales bacterium | reverse complement strand
TATCGTTCACTCCTTTTCCTGAGTATCTCGGTCCGCGTTTCCCTGCGAAGCGCGGCCCAATTTGAAAATCATTATTAAATATTTCCAAAGCCTTTAAAACATTATCCAAGTTTAATAAAGGTTCTCCTTGTCCCATGAATACAATATTTGTTATTTTTAATCCTGTATCCCTTTGAATTGTCAAAACTTGTTCTACAATTTCTTTATACGTAAGGTTTCTTATAAAACCTCTTTTACCTGTTGCGCAAAATGAACAATTTACGGCACAACCAATTTGAGAACTTACACAAGCTGTTAAATTAGCTCTATTATCAAATCGCATTAATACAGTCTCAACACATTCGCCATCAGGATATTCAATTAAATACTTTATAGTTCCATCAGAACTTACTTGTTTAACTTTTATTTGCGTATCAGTAACTTTAGCAACTTGTTTAAATTCCTCTCTAAACTGCTTTGACAAATCTGTCATTTCATCTATTGATGACACAGATTTAAAATAAATCCAATTATGAATCTGCTTTGCCCTAAACTTTGACGCATTTAATTGTAAAACCAAATCTTCTATTTCTTTTAACGACATGCCAGCAAGAATATTCATTAATTAATCTCCTTATTTTTCTTTATAGAAGATATTAAAGCCGCAACAATAAATGCCAATCCAGATAGACCTGTAACAACTTCAGGAACTTCATAAACTGTAGATATAAACATAATAACAGCAAGAACTCCTATTGCCCAATGAGCTCCGTGTTCTAAGTATGGATAACTCTTAAGAGTTTTTTCTTCTACTAACAGTAAAGTCAATGACCTTACAAACATTGCACCTATCGCTAAGCCAATAGTAATAATTATAATATCACTACTTAGTGCAAAAGCGCCTAATACTCCATCTAAAGAAAAAGAAGCATCAATAAGTTCTAAATACATAAAGCTTACAAAACAAGAACAATTCAACCAGTTTTTTGTTTTACAACATTCTTTTTGAGCTTTACCTTCAATACTATCTAATTTTTCTGCAATAGAATCTATTATTAAATATATTAATATTCCTGAAATCCCTGATATTAAAACATTTAACCTTATAGGTGCAGGTTGAAAAAATTGAATAATTTCTAAACAAGCCAATGCTATTAATGTATCTAAAACTTTATTTGCTGGAACTTTTTTCATTCGTTTTTCAATAGGAACAATCCAATCAATTTCTTTTTTAGGATTAAGAAAATATCCAAGAAATAACATTATTAAGAATGCACCACCAAAAGTTACAATTGGAGCATGAGTTTGATGTAAATAATATGCATACAGTTTTGAATTAGTTAATGCTATATGTAAAACATTAATTATATTTAATTTTGCAAATATTGAAACAACTAATAATGGAAATAAAAACCTCATTCCAAAAACTGCAATTGCAATACCCCAAGTAATAAATCTATGACGCCATTTCTCTGACATTTTCTCTAGTTTCATTGCATTTACAACTGCGTTATCAAAAGATAAACTAACTTCCAATACACTTAAAACGAATGCAATAAATACACATATTAAACCGGAACCAGGTTTAACATGCTCTCCCCAAAAAAATGCAGCTAACAATCCTAAAATTGTTACAATATAAGATCCAACAAAATGTTTCATATAAATACCTCTTTGGAGTAATTATATAAAACATCATGTCCATTTTCAATTAAAAATCTAAATAATCATCCAAGTGAATTAAGTATTGCTCTTGCACCATCTGTTTCGTATTCCCGTTGAGCAACATCATTAATAATTCTTTGTTTTGATTCTTGGGATGTTTCCATTATTTTTTGGACAGTTTTTGAATCTAAAAGTTCAAAAAAATCATCTAATTGAACTGATTTAAACCCTGATTCTTCTGCAGGAAAAGCTATATTCACTTCTTCATTTTTTTGTATGGGAGAAGATACATTAACATTATTAATTTTATTAATTTGATCTTTATTTACTTCACCTGATCCGAATAAATTCATGTTTTCTCCTTAGAAAAATTCTACCTACTTACTTCACAACTTTATAAGAAATATCAATATTCAAAATTGACTAATTTATATTTTTTCGTTACAAAAGTTTAACTATAATTTAGAATAATGACTGTTGATAATTTTCGACCTTTTTACCTAAATGCCTATATCCTTCAGGCGAGACTTTTCTACCTCTTGGAGTTCTTTGTAAAAATCCTGCCTGTAAAAGATATGGTTCACAAACATCTTCTAATGTTCTAACATCTTCACTTAATGCAGCTGCTATCGTTTCGATACCAACAGGACCTCCATCATATTTTTCAATTATTAAATTTAATAAAGCTCTATCTGTTGTGTCTAAACCAAATTCATCTATATTCAAAATATCTAAGGAATAATTTGCAACTTTCTCTGTTATTACACCATCAAATTTAATTAATGCAAAATCAGAAACTCTTTTAACTAATCTATTTGCAATTCTTGGAGTACCTCTTGAACGTTTGGCAATTGCTACTGCACCATCTTCTGTTATTTTAATATCTAAAATTAAAGCAGTTCTTTTTATAACTTGAGACAATTCCTCAATTGTATAAAACTGTAATCGATGTATTATACCAAATCTATCTCTTAATGGTCCTGACAATGCTCCGGCTTTTGTTGTTGCACCTATTAAAGTAAATTTAGGTAATGGCACCCTTAATGTTTTTACGGTTTGAGATTTTCCTGTTGTCATATCCAAGAAAAAATCTTCCATTGCTGGGTATAATATTTCTTCTGCAACTTTATTCAAACGATGAATTTCATCAATAAAAAGAATTTCGCCACCTTTTAACGACATCAATATTCCAATAATATCTCTTGGTCTTTCTAATGCAGGAGCTGACGTAATTTTTATATCTGCCCCCATCTGCTCTGCAATTACTCCTGCTAAAGTTGTTTTCCCTAAACCGGGAGGTCCATAAAATAATAAATGATCTAATGGTTTTTCTCTAAGTTTTGCAGCCTCTATTGTAATTTTTAATGTTTCTTTTAAAGCTGATTGACCTATGTAATCCTCAAATGTTTTTGGTCGAATACTATTTTCAAATGTCTTATCGTATTCGATACTCTCTGTCTTTATTATTGGATTTTTTTGTTTGAAATTTTGATTTTCAAAATTATTATCATCTGATATTATTGCCATAAAAAAATTATATCATGTTTAATGTTCTTCTCAAAATATTAATGAAGTGTTTTTATATAACTATCAATCCCATTTGAAACACCCTGTGCGACTTTTTTATAATAATCTTTTGACTTATAAATCTTTGTATCTTCCGGGTTTACTAAAAATACAGTTTCTACTAAAACTCCTACATACTCAGTTGGTCTGATTACTGCAAAACTTGCTTGCTTCACACCATTATCCTTTGTACCTAAAGATGTTGTAATTTCTTTTTGAATACAATTTGCTAAAGGTTGAGAAAAACTATTATAATAATATGTTTCACTACCTCTATAATCATTTGGATTTTTATTCTCAGGAATGGAATTCATATGAAGACTTACAAAAACTACTCCATTTTTATTTATAGTATAATTTACCCTATCTTTTAGAGAAACAAACTTATCGGAATTTCTAGTCATTGAAACATTATACCCACGTGATTTAAGTTCTTTTTTTACAGCCTTTGCAGCTTTTAAATTTAAATCTTTTTCTAAATCACACATACAACCTATTGCTCCGGGTTCAATACCTCCATGGCCTGCATCAATTATTATTCGAGGATGTTTCATATCTACATTTGGAATAGATACATTCAATAAACCATCACGCATTTTTACACTATAACAATATGGAGGATTTAAATAGATTTGAGATTTAAAGATTTCATTAGAACGGTTTTCAACATTAAATACTTGAATTTGTAATAAATTGTTATCAAATACAGCAGAATATGGTAGATTCTTTGAAAACTTGTAAGAATGTATTTCAGAAAAAATATCACTTTTTACATTTTCACCTCTATACTCTCCAACTATTGTATTTTCACGTTGTTCAGGAATTATATCTTTTGAAAATACCCAAGCGGACAAATTAGGTGATAAATAAACTCTTGAAAACTCATTTTTTAAACCTGTTATCTGCAAATCCGTATTTTTAGGCAAATAACCTAATCTGTTCATTCCAAAATCAATAGGAGTAGAACGCAATATTACATTATCAGATATTGTCCTAAAATCCTGCGTTGGAAATTCAACCAATTTTGATTCATTACATACAGGCTTAATATAATTGACTGTATACTTATCTATAACTAAAGAATTCTCACCATTTTTTATATTAAAAACATTTTCCCCTGATTTTAATTTAAAACTTTCTGCAAATGAACCATTTTTATTAGATTTTACCTTTGTATCATTAATCCATAATGCTTCTTTCTTATCAGTTCTGCCAACAAAAAATATACCATCATCAGATAAAGTTATATTTTTATCTAAAGGAAAAGCTATATCATAAGGATAAACCGGTAAAAAATTTATCAAAGAAATTATTATTAAAAATATTTGTTTCATAATTAAATTTTAAATAGAAATTAAAAAACTAAAAAGAACTATTTGAAGTATATAAATCTCATATCAATAGAGTATTTTCAAAAAAAGAAACACATGAGATTATTTTATTAAGAGGATATGTAGTGAATTTAGGGATATTACTATTAGGGTTTATAGGTATTATTGTTGTATTTTCAAGCCAATTAGCAAATGGGCTTTCTATCAGAATGTTATTACAACCAACTGCTTTCATTGTTGTAATTGGCGGAACATTGTGTGCTACAATCCTTAATTTTGATAAAAAAACTCTTATTATTGCAATCAAAAATGCAATTAATATTTTCAAAATGGAAAAATCAAATACAAATCAAATAATTAAAGAAATTATGCAACTATCAATATATGCAAGAAAAAATGGACTTCTTGCTCTTGGTAGTGTACTTAATGATGTTTCAGATTCATTTCTTGCAAGAGGTCTTCAATTAGTTGTAGATATAGGAAATCCTCAATTAATTTATGATATTCTATCTTCAGAAATTGCTTTTGAAGAAGAAGAAGAATTAATTAGTTCAAGAGTATTTGAAGCGCTTGGAGGATATGCTCCAACATTTGGACTTGTAGGAGCCGTTTTAGGTCTAATACATGTCCTTAAAGATTTAACAGCAATAGATACTCTTGGTTATGGAATTGCAACAGCTTTTGTTTCAACATTATACGGTGTTGGAATTGCAAACATTATATTCCTGCCAATTGCAGGAAATCTCAAAC
>CALVEW010000117.1 GCA_944326645.1 Candidatus Gastranaerophilales bacterium | reverse complement strand
TTATTTTCAGGAAACTCGCTTCAAGTTTCAGGTCCTGCTGCTGGTTTAATATTAATAATTGTTGATATTATTCAGACTCAGGGGGTAGAGAAGTTATTTTTAATAATATTTCTAGTCGGACTTATCCAAATTGCTTTTGGGATTTTATCTTTTGGAAAGTGGTTTAGAGCAATATCCCCTGCAATTATTCAGGGTATGCTTGCAGGGATTGGTATTTCAATATTTTTATCCCAGTTCCATATTATGTTAGATAGTTCACCTCAGAATAATTTTATTAGTAATATAAAGGATTTATTGAGTGTAATATATAATTCGGTTTTACCTTTAGATGGCTCTCAGCACCATCATGCCTGTACAATCGGTATATTAACAATATCAATGATATTGTTGTGGAATTTATTGCCATATAAAAAATTAAAAGTAATTCCATCGGCTTTAGTTGGTGTAATAACAGCATCAATAGTTGCTAATGCGGCATATTTAGATATTACTTATTTACAAGTTGGAGATAATTTTTGGAGTGGAATTAACTTTATAAAGTTATCAGAATTTTCTCATATATTAAATCCTACAGTAATTTTAAATGCTCTTGTAATAACCTTTATTGCAAGTGCAGAAACCTTGTTGACTTCTGCTGCAATTGATAAAATGTGTACGAGATCAAAAACAGATTATGATAAGGAAATAATTGCACAAGGTATTGGGAATTCATTATCAGGATTTTTAGGTGGATTACCAATAACAGGTGTAATTGTAAGAAGTGCTGCAAATATCAATGCTAATGCTCAAACAAGATTATCTGCTGTATTACATGGGGTTTGGTTGTTATTATTTGTTTCAGTATTTCCTTTTGTATTAAATTATATTCCAATATCTTCTTTGGCTGCGATATTGGTTTATACCGGTTATAAGTTAGTTGACATAGATGCTGCAAAACATTTATTAAAATTGAGTAGGGGTGAGTTTGCAATTTATTTAATTACCCTTGTTTCTATATTATTTACTAATTTATTTGAGGGTATATTAATTGGGTTTATATTTGCTTTCTTAAAAAGTGCATATAAAGTTTTAAAGGTTGATATTGATACTGAGTATGTAGAAGCAGAAAATAGAGTGGTTGCAAAGTTACATGGTAATATAACATTTTTACAACTACCGACATTAATAGATGCATTAGAACATTTACCAAAGGATAAAAATATTACTTTGTGTACAGAAAGACTTCATTATATAGATCATGCCTGTGTTGATTTTATAAAATCTTGGGAAAAAGATAGAGTGAAAAAAGTACAAGGTTATGAATTATTGATAAAGTGGGATGAGATAAGTAAGACATATCCAAGTTTCAAGTGGCATTTGTTCCATAAAGAACATGATGATTAGTTGCTTTTAATTAACTCGCTTTCAATACTATTGATATCACTACAAGGTTCATAATCTATTTTTATTACTCTATAGTATGAAGGAGTGAAAAATAATGCAGGCGTTGAAAAATGCTTGATTCCATATTTTTCAAATTCACCTTTTCTATGATAATGTCCTGATGCAATTAGTTTTACATTATTGTATTTTTTTATTACTTTTAATAACGCTCTTTTGTTTCTGATTTTGTGAAGGTATTCATATATTGATTCTTTAGATGGCTCAACTATTGGAAAATGTTGGAATATTAAAACTTTTTTGTCTTGATTTTCTTCAAGTACATTTTCTAACCATTGTAGAGTTTCTTTATTAAAATATCCTCTTGAATCTATAACATAGTCATTTGTTCCATCAAGCATTATTGCAATAAAATCATTGTTTAATTCAATATAATAATTTGGATAATATTGATGATATCTTGATAATTCGTGTATAAGTTTTAATGTTTCTTTTTTATTCATTCCATATGGAGAGTTAACATCGTGATTTCCTAGTGCGATATAGTATGGTTTATTTAAGTTATTTACTATATCAAAGAATTTTAAATATAATTCTTCGTATGACCTATCAACAGAATCTCCTGTAAAGAAAACATATTGTATAGAATCGTCATTATTAATTTTACGAATAGCACATCTTAAATTTTCTTCTGCTTTTGATAAATCCCTTCTTAAGATTGGTTGATTAGTTTTTGCAGGGATATGAACATCTGTAATTTGAGCAAAAATCAACGTGTCTGCAAGGGTAATATTTGCAGTTAATAAGAACACTAAAACAAACAAAATCTTTTTCATAGATTAATTATAATATGTTTTAATCATTTGTCTAGTGGTCTTTAATTAAGCAACAGACTTATAACCACAAAGCTGTTGATATTGGCTATAAGTCTTTGCTTAGCTTACAAGCTAAAGGCACTAGGCTTCCTATAGTACCTTAATGTTCCTTAAAATATTTACCATAGGTAAATATTTTCTATATTATAATGATTAGTTTTTATATTGTCAATAAATTATTATAATATTATGGTTGATAATATAAATATTCCTGAACGTTTGGGTTTAAAAATACGTTGTTTAAGAAAAATGAAAAATATATCTCAAATTGCATTAGCAGAAAAAGCTAATCTAAACTTTAATTTTATTGGTCAGATTGAGAGAGCAGAAACAAATCCATCTTTAAAAACAATAATATCTATAGCAAATGCTCTCGATGTTGATATTAAAGAGTTATTTGTTTTTTCTTTTTAATTACTTACAAATTTTAGGAAGTGCCATAGGTTCACATAGAATTAGTTTAATATTCTCACCTTTTTTAGCATGGTATTTTAATCCCGGAGTTAAAAGCCCTGTAATAAGACCTACAGTACAACCAACAGGAATACCGACAGCAAATCCGACACCAAGTTTTGCAGGGTTTGGTATAAATGCAAAACCAGTACCAGCACCTGCGCCAACACAGCCTAGTCCAATTGTATATAATGCAAGTTTTCCTGTTGTCATCCAAGGCCCTTCTTTTAGGCTCCCATCTTTTGTTAGAGGTTTTCCACTCATACAAACAGTTGTGTTATCAGGGAAAACTATACATTTGAAGTTAAGATAAACTCTAGCATTTTTGTTTGGAAATCTTTGTTTTTCGATTCTTATAATGTCTGCGACAACAGTAGAACAGGCAGGAATTAATAATGTTCCTTCTTGTGTATATAAAGCATCAGGAAGTGTAAAATTAATTGTATCTCCTGCTTTTGCGCATTCTGATTTAAATTTACAATTAAATGCAACTTTAAGAGCATTTCCTTTACATACAATATTTCTTAAATTAGTTATAGCAACTTGATTGGATGTTGCACCTTTTTCGTAAAAAGTGTGTTCATATTTTTGGACTTCTTCACAAGGAGTTTGTTGGTTATCGCAGCAAGTTTGCGCAAATCCACTTGTCCCCATACAAATTAAACATAATAAAGCAATTAATTTTTTCATACTGATATTCTCTATAATTCATATAAATAAAACATTCACTATGTAGGCTATATATACTTGTCGGATTTTATTTTTTATTTTTAGATAAGAATTTGTGTATGAAAAAATTATCTTTATACATATTAATATTAACAATGATTTTAAATACAACATCAGTATTTGCTAATATGGCATTTAATCCTTGGCCAGGTCAATATGGAGTAAATTCTTGGGGGGATAATACATATTCATATGGTCGTAATTATGGAGATTATACATATTACGGTAATAGTAGACGACGTTTATCAAGAAATAGAACCACAAATAATACAGTAAGAAATATAATAAGAGCAAAACGTTTGGCTGATATGTTAGGAAAATAAATTAACCTTTAAAATCCATATTTATTGGTTGCTTCATTGTTGGAGGAATATCAATATTGCATTCATTACAAAAATCTAACATATCATCCATTCTTGGATTGTTTGTTGTAAATCCTTGTTTTCTATAGAATCGATGAGGTTGTTTTCCCCCTAATTCTACATTATATGCATTCACATTTAATCTTCCTTGGAATCCCATCTTTTTGCTTAACTTTTTGGCAAAGTTTATAAGTGATGTTCCTACTCTAAGTTCTTTATTTTCAGGGTAATAACTTTTCAAGTTTGCAATATATAATGTGTCTTTTTTTTCTATAAGCTTAATCATACCTAGCAATTTTTTCTTGCTAAGTGAAACCATATTATATTGGCAATCTTTATTATATAA
Source organism: Candidatus Gastranaerophilales bacterium (assembly GCA_944326645.1). Lineage (GTDB taxonomy): Bacteria > Cyanobacteriota > Vampirovibrionia > Gastranaerophilales > Gastranaerophilaceae > UMGS1585. Next base: position 1,221 of record CALVEW010000117.1, on the reverse strand, counting down.
AATTCTATCTGTTATTTTTATTGGTTTTATTGGTGGCATATTATTATAATAATCAAATAAAAAATATTTTGCTACTTAAATTTTACTTTTTGTCCTTCTTTGAAATCATCTTTGATATTAGTGATAAGTTTTTCATCACCTTTTAATCCTTCTAGAATTTCAATTTTGTCACCTAGGTCTCTACCCTGTTTAACTTTTATAAAATGAATTGTAGAATCTGGTCTAACTTCAACTACATATTGATTAGGAGTTGTTAATGTTGTAATACAAGCAGGATTAACTGTTAGTATTTTTTGAGAATCGTTTATATTTATAATTGTTTTAACGTATAATCCACTATATAATCCGGAATTTTCATCATTTGGAATAACAAGAGCTACTTCCATTGAACGAGAAACATTATCTAATTTCCCTGAGATTTGAGATATGTAACCTCTAATTTTTTGTTGAGGGTTTTCAGGAATAAATACATCTACGGCTTGATTATTATGAATAAATCTAACATAGTTTTGAGGTACAAAAATTGTTGCTCTGAATTTATCAATTTGTTGAATTTCAAATAAGCTTGTACTTGTAGTACTTCCTCCTGCAACAACATTTGCTCCTGCATCAATGTTGTATTTGCTAATTACACCACTAAATGGAGCTACTACTCTTTTATAAGCTTGTAGAGATGTTAGTCTGTTTAAATCGGATTTAGCTTTAGCAACATCAGCCTGTGCTCCTAAATAATTCATTTCAGAAGTTTTAAAATCATTATATTTTGAGTCAATTTCTTGTTTAGATATTGCTCCATTAACTCCTGATTTTTTATATCTATCGTAAGTCTGTTTTGCATAATTATATTGATATTGTGTTTCCATAAGGTGTTTTTCAGCAGATATTAAAGCAGATTTTGCACTCATTGCTTCTGCATCCAAATCTGGTGTATCAATAGTTGCTAAAAGTTGTCCTTTTTGTACATGTTCACCCAATTGTACATATCTTTGATTTACTAATCCATTTATTCTTGCAAAAATCTCTGTATGTAAAAATGGTTTTAATTCTCCTGATAATTCTAATTTATTATTACCATCTGTTATAGCAGGTGTTTCTGTAATTGCAATGTATTCAGCTTGTCTTGCTTCTTTTGCTGTACTTATAAATCTTGAAATTTTAGGAATAAGTCCTATTATAAATAGAACTAAAACGATTGCTGCTGAACTTACTCCAGTATTACAC
>CALVEW010000116.1 GCA_944326645.1 Candidatus Gastranaerophilales bacterium | reverse complement strand
TTCTATTATGTCAACTGCAAAATTATATAAAAATATGTATCATGCAGAATTTATAGATGCAGATATTAGAAATATGTTTATAAAGATTATTGCAAATAATGGAAGAGATACATATTCTTATTTGTTAGAGTTGTATGAAGACTATGAAAATAAGTATTTATCAAAAGAAACATTTCTTGAGGTTTGTAATATTGTCAATACTTATGCTTGGGAAAGAACTAAAAAATCAGCTTTTTCAAATGAAAATTTTGATTTTACAAAAATGACAGAAGAACTCAATAATGTTATTTATAATGAAAACGCAAACAACCAAAATACTAACAAAAAAACTATTAGTAATTTAGAAGATGAAGAAATTAATTAAAAATTATCAATTATAAATTAAAATCTCCATTTTTTTTGATGTGTTCAACAAGTCCACCATCATTTAATAATTTAATCATAACAGGTGGAAGCGGTTCAATTTGAGTGATAGTTCCTTTTGTTAGATTGTTTAAAATACCTTTTTCTATATCTAAATCAAGTTCATCACCTGCGTCAATACCATCGGTGTCGCATTCTATTGCTAATAAACCAATATTAATAGCATTTCTATAAAAAATTCTTGCAAATGATTTAGCTAAAACAGCTCCAACTCCTGCTAATTTAATAATTTGAGGAGCGTGTTCTCTTGAAGAGCCAAGACCAAAATTATTTCCGGCAACAACAAAATCTCCTTTTTTCATTGATGATGCAAAATTTGGATCAGCATCTTCAAGTACGTGTTTTGCAAACTCTGGAAGATTGGATCTTAAGTGAAATAATCTTCCTGGTGCTATATGGTCTGTTGAAATATTATCTCCAAATTTAAATGCATTACCTTTCATAATTTCTCCTTTTAGTGTCCGCCTTTTAGGATTTGTAAATTTCTGGTTTCAGATATCTCGTGGCGAGCATCTCTTATTTTTTGTCTGTTTTCGTCTGACAAGCTTAAACCATTGCATAATCTATCTATAAAGCCTGTATTTAATTTAACTGCTTTATCAAGGGCTCCTAATTCTTCCAAAACTTCTTTTATTTCAGAGAATTTATATCCAAAAGAGTGTTTTGATTGATAAACCATTGTTTCTCCTGATTCTGAAGTTATTGGTTCTCCGCCTAATTCAAAATGTAATTTGAATATAGATTTTAAGTCTTGTAATTCTGATTGCATTGTCTGAACACTTTGTTGAATTCTTAAGAAACGTTCAAATAAATAATCAATATTTTCAAGTTGTTTTGTTTGCCAATCATATTTTTGTAAATATAATTTTTTTAGTTTAGGATAAGCTAGCGCTAGTCCCATAGCATCAGCCATTGCTCTATGGTGATTTTCAAGTTCTACATGAAACTTTTCTGTTAAAGCAGCTAAACCATGTGATTCTAAATCAGGACAAATTTCTTTAAACATTTGTTGAGAATCAATTCTTTCATTTTCAAATTTCTTTTTAAAAACTCTTTTGCAAGCTTCATTTAAAAATGAATAATCGAAAATTGCGTTGTGTGCAACAATAGGTGCATCGCCAATGAATTCAAGAATTTCTCCTAATACTTCACTTTCTTTTGGTGCATCTGCGACCATATCTTCTGTAATTCCATGTATTGCGATACTTGATTTTCTTATGTGCTGTTCAGGGTTAATTAGCGTTTGATATGTATCTTTAACTTTACCATTTTCTAATCTTACAGCTGCAAATTCTATAATTCTTTCTTTTGTATAATCTAGGCCTGTTGTTTCTGTATCAAGAACTATTTCAACAATCTTTTTTCTTGGCATATAATTTATTTCCTCGTTTAAAAATGAGTTTATAAATTTTAATATCTATTACATAACTCCTTAACATAATAGCATGAAAAAAATATATATGCTATTATGGGGATAAATAAGGTTGTGTTAATTTAAGGAGATATTTTTATGGCTATTGATGTTAATGTTGATAATTTAGAATCAGAAGTTTTAAAATCAGAGGGTGTTATTGTTGCTGATTTTTGGGCTCCTTGGTGTGGGCCTTGCCGTAAATTAGGACCTGTATTAGAGGATATTGAGTCTTCTTTTGAAGGGAAAATTAAGGTTGTAAAAATTAATGCTGATGAAAATTTAGAAATAATGAAAAAGTTTTCAGTAAGTGGTTTACCAAGTTTATTGGTATTTAAAAATGGCGAAGCAGTTGAAAGAATGGCAGGTTTAATTCCTAAATCATCTATAATTAATAATATTGAAAAACATATATAGTGGGTAAATAATAGAGTAAATTTTAGAGGAAATAAAAAATGATTGATAGATACTCTTTGCCTGAGATGAGAGCAATTTGGGATTTAAATTCTAAATTTGATTATTATTTACGTGTAGAAATTGCTGTATGCGAGGCTTATTCTAAATTAGGGAAAATACCTCAAGATGATTTGTTAAAAATAAAATCTTTAGCTTCTTTTAATGTGAAACGAATCGATGAGATAGAAGCTGAAGTTCATCATGATGTAATTGCTTTTTTAACTAATGTAAATGAATCTTTAGGCGAAGATTTAGCTAAATATATGCATATGGGCCTAACTAGTTCTGATGTAATCGATACGGCTTTTGCTCTCCAGATTGTTGATTCTTCTAAAATTATTAAAAATAAATTTGAAGTATTATTATCTACATTAAAAGAAATGGCTAAAAAGTATAAACATACTGTTTGTATTGGTCGTTCACATGGTATTCATGCAGAAGTTATGACTTTTGGGGTAAAGGTTTTAAGTTGGTTTGATGTTTTAGAAAGAGCATATAATAAATTTAAGAGTTCTTTAGAAAATATTAGTATTGGTCAAATTTCAGGTCCTGTAGGGACATATAGTAATATTCCAATGGATATAGAAAAATTAACTTGTGAAATTTTAAATTTACGTCCTGCTAGAATTTCAACACAAATAATTGCTCGTGATATTCATGCTGATTATATGCAATCATTGGCTTTAATAGCATCTGTGATTGAACAGATTGCTGTTGAGATAAGACATTTACAAAGAACAGAAGTAAGAGAAGTTGAAGAAGGTTTTTCAAAGAATCAAAAAGGCTCTTCTGCTATGCCTCATAAAAAAAATCCTGTATTGTGTGAAAATTTGTGTGGGTTAGCTAGAGTTGTAAGAGGTAATGCTGTTGTTGCATTAGAAAATATTCCATTATGGCATGAAAGAGATATATCTCATAGTTCAGCTGAACGTATTATCTTTCCTGATTCGTTAGAATTAGTTGATTTTATGTTAACCAGATTAAATAAAGTTTTAACTAATCTTGTAGTAAAAGAATATAATATGGAAAATAATACAAATTTATTTGGAGGCATTGTTTATTCTCAAAAAGTTCTTTTAAAATTAGTTGATAAAGGATTAACTAGAGAAAATGCTTATAGAATTGTTCAAAAACATGCTATAGATGCATTTGAGAATAATGGTAATTTTAAAGCTAATTTAGAGTCTGATGAAGAAGTTGTAAAATTATTATCAAAAGATGAAATAGAAGATTGTTTTGATAGAAGTACATATTTACAAAATGTAGATAAAATTTTTGAAAAATTTGCTATATAGTTTCTTTTTCTATTAATTTTTCTGCTAGTATAGCAATTTCAATATTATCACTAGATAGTTCTTTAATAGAATTGTATTTTGTAAAATTATTTATATCGTTTTTATCATAATTTAAGTGATGTAATAAGCTTATATTTCCTGCAAATTCTGAATTGTTATCCGGGCTCATATAGGGGAAAATAATACAATCAACTCCATTGTCAAAACCATTATCTCCAAGAAGTTTATTTAAGTAATTATTGGGATCTTTAATATTTTTATTCCATAATTTTTTTTCTTCATCAATTTTTATTAATTTTTCTTTGCTCTCCCTATGGTTTTTATGTATATTAAGAGCTATTTCATTTTCTGCAGTAAGAGATGCATAAATAGGTGCATATATAATATCATTATTGTTTGATTGTCTTAAATCTAATCCAACATCTTCTATTGATTCTCCTGAAAGAGTGCAGTCATCAATTATGACAAATGTTTTATTATTGGAGTTATCAAGTTTTGGAATATTTTTAATATGTATAAACTTATTTTTATTAATATTATTTATCTGCTGATACATAAAGTTTATTGGAATATAACTTTTTATTGAATTAGGAATTACATATATAATATCATCCATAGTTCGATTCTTTTCCATCATTGTTTCATTTAATTTGCTGTATAACAGTTTTAAGTTTTTTGATAGTCTTTCAGGGGTGTATACATTTAAATTATTATTAAGATATTCAACAAGAGGTTCTTTTGCATCAATTCTTTCTTCATTTTTTTGTATCCGAAACATAACATTAGCATCTATAATGGACTGAAGTTGATCTTTTGTAATTTCTTGTGGCTTAAGTTGTTTATATATGTTTTCTTCTGTTGCAATATTTTCATTTTTTATTAATGTAGGTTTTATTCCAAGTGTTTTACATTTTTCAATTGTTTCAGAATCAATATCTTTATTGTTTGTAAGTAGTGTTTGGGTTGTATTTTCAATATTTTTTTGTCTATTAATAAAATTTATTCCATTATTAAATCCCGATAAAATAAAAAAACTAACGTTATTCTTATTTTTTTCAAATATATCCGGGGATGTTTTTTGTAAGGATTCAAGTTCTTCAATTTTATTGTTATCCAATATAATACCTATTTTTTCGCCATTAAGGTGACCCAATTTTTTTTGTTCAAAAAAATAGTTTAATGTTGTATTTAAATCTATATTTGATGTAGATAGTGGATTTTTATTATTTATAAGGAAACCAATATTATGTTTGTTTAATTCTTTTTCAATAATCCCTATACTTTTTAAGTTGCCGAATTGAGTTATTTTTTGCATAGTGTTTAGAATTTCTTGTCTTGAATATTTAGTAGAATTTTCAAGATTGTCAGTTATTTGATTTATAGTTTCTAAACTTATTTTATTTAAGCTTTTTTCATAATTTGAAAAAACTTCATCAATTTTATTAAGTGTAGATACTCTACTAAGAGGTCTTTTTTCTGTTTTTAGTATTTTATTAATATCTTGAATTTCATATTGGGAGTAATATCCACCAAAATTAAACAGATAGTTATCTTCATGTCCAAACGATGGAGAGTTTATAGGCTTTTTAGCAAAGTTGGAGTTATTATTGTAATTGGTATTTATTTGTATTGAGGATATTGTTAACATTAATTATCCTCCATAAGGAGTTTTGCTGCTTTGGTTGCAACTTTTTGGGAATAATCAAAAAATGTTTTTATATTACTAAGTGAAAAAATAAAATTATCAAATATATTATCATTTTCTTTATAGTTAATATTGTGGAATAATGCTATATCTGCTGCAAATTCTGAATTATTATCCGGGCTCATATAAGGGAAAATTATGCAATATTTTGAGTCTTTCTAAACATTATCCTCAAGAGCTTTGTGT
>CALVEW010000115.1 GCA_944326645.1 Candidatus Gastranaerophilales bacterium | reverse complement strand
TATAGTCCAAGTTAAAAATGCAGTAAACACCATATCAATTATTGCAACACGTGTTAGCATTACAAAAAATACATTCGACAATAAAACTATAGAAGCATAAAATCCTAATTTTGAAGATTTTACCTTCTTACCGATAAAATATGTCGCAAACACAGTAATTATTGCTAATATTGACATTGGAAGCCTTATAGCCCATTCGTGAAAACCAAACAATTTTATAGACAGAGCTGTAAACCAAAAATACAATGGAGGTTTTTCAATAAACGGAACACCATTTAACATCAAGAAATTCCAATTATGCCCCAACAAATCTCTTGACATAACAGCATATCTTGTTTCATCAACATCCACCAATGGATATGAGCCTAATCCTAAAAACAAAAATACTAATGATAATATACCTAATACTATTAGATAAAATCTTTCCGGATTTGAATTATAAAACTGTTTAATTTTTTCCATAACCATTACCTACAAATTATATTTATCTTTAACAATATATAAAGGTCTTTTTAGAACTTCTTCATAAATACGTCCTAAATAAACTCCAACAATTCCAATTGCAAAAAGCTGAATAGCTCCAACAAAAAGAACTGTAGCTGATAATAAATTCAACTTAAAAAATGAAATTAGCGAAAATAATAATAAAAATACACCTAACCAATTTATTAATTTTAAAGGCTTCAAAGAAAATGAAAAAATACCATTTGCAGCTAATCTTAACATTGCCTTTAAAGGATAATGTGTTTCGCCTGCAAATCTTTCTTCTCTATTAAACTCAATAGGTGCAGATTTAAAACCAACCCAAGGAACCATACCTCTGATAAACCTATTGTGTTCCGGCATGCGTTTTAGGACATCTACAACATCCTTTGTTATAAATCTAAAATCGCCCGTATCAGTTGGTATATCTAAGTTACATAAAGAATTTAAAACTCTATAAAAACCAAATGCTGTTATTTTTTTAAAAGCAGTTTCATTTTCACGTTTTAATCTTTTTCCATAGACAATATCATACCCTTCTAATGATTTGTTATACATATCGACAATCAATTCAGGTGGGTCTTGTAAATCAGCATCTATTATTGCAACATAATCAGCATTTGAATTTTCTAACCCTGCTGTTACTGCGATTTGATGTCCAAAATTTCTTGAAAAATCAATTACTTTTACAAATTGATTATCTGAAGCCAACTTCTTTAATATATCAATACTAGAATCCTTAGAACCATCATTTACAAACAAAAAATTCACATGTAACTTATCTATTAATAATGTTTTTACATCACATAACCTTTTAAATGTTTCCTCTATACAATCTTCCTCATTATACACAGGAACAACAATATCTAGTGTTTTCAAAACCTACTCCCTTATAAATATTTCTTTAATTCCAATACTTTTAGTTTAAATTCTTCATAAGAAGAATTATTATCTATAACATAATCCCAATCAGTTATATGGTCAAGTCCTACTTCTGTAATATCATCTTCACCAACTAAGTCCCCACGTTTTGCTCTTACATCACGAGAAGCTTCAACCCTAATTGATATAGCCCCCGCATTTTTAAATACATCATACTCATGCTGAACTCTTACATCGGTAACCATGATTTTACCATCTGTTGCAATAATTTTTTCCAACCAATAATCCGGAGCCTGAGCTCGACCCCAATTCCCTAGTTCTATTAAACCTGCGCGATATTGAGATTTATTTTTTTCTATTTCATCATAACTCAAGTTATGTTGACGCCCGTATTCAAGTTTAATGATATCACCCATTGCACAACGTTTATATTCAGGAAGTTCTTCCAAAAGAATTTTTGCGGCTGTATCTTTCCCTGAATACTGTTTTCCGGAAAAAATTATAATCTTATCAGCCATTATAACCTCCTATTTCTTTTCATGAATCATACTTGTTGTAATTACTGCTAATAATAAACAAACGGCCCCTATAAAGAATGTATATTCCCAATGATAATTAATACCCATTGGAGTTTCAAATACACATTTTTTTATTATCCAAGAAACTAAAGTACATACTACAACTTGAGGACCCGCAATAAATATATTGAAAATACCCATTACAGAACCTTCAGTACCTGGAATTATAAATTTAGAAAGCATTGCAAAAGGTAAAGCACAAACACTTGCCCAACCGATACCTGATAGAGCCATAAAAGCAGCGACTATTATTGGATTATCAAAAAATCCCATTCCTAAATATGCTACAACCATTGATAATAAAGCAATAATATGAATCTTCTTATTTCCAAATTTTTCAGCTAAAACACCAATTGGAATTGCAATTAAGAAACAAACAAGATTAAATATTGCAAAACATATAGATGAATAATTAGTAGCTTTAACTTGTAGAGCTGCAAACCTTTCAATTAAATCAGGAGACATGCTGCTCAAATCAGGAATATGGAACACAGTATGAATTGAATAACTTGTGAAGAAAATCATCATACACATCATTCCAATCCAAGTAAAAAATTGCATTAAACAAATTCTACCTACTTGAGGTGATAATAAGAAAAACTCTTTTAAGTCATTCATAAAATTACCTTTTTGTTTTTCGGAATTATCATCTTCTATATTTAATGTTCTTGAATCCTTCTCTTGTATTGTTAAACATGTCCAAGTCATTGCTAATAAAAATGCCAATGCAGCCATAATAAATTGATTTTGAATAGACATTTGATAATGGAAAACATATTGTAAAAATGGAGCAGTTCCTGCTGCAATAACAGAGCCTAATCCAATAGCTAAACTTATATAAGAATTTGCAACTGCATGCTGTTCTTTTGGAACAACATCAGGAACTAATGCTCTATAAGGACCTTGTGCGATATTAATACAAGCATCAATAATCCAAATCATAATTGCTGCAACAAATAAACCTAGCCAAATTGGAATTGGGAACCTAAATACATGCCCTAGAAAACCTGCAATTAAATCAGAATTAGGGAATGCCCATAAAGCTAAGGCACTAATCAATGCCCCCATAAACAAATATGGTCTACGTCTCCCAAATCGTGATTTTGTATTATCACTAATAGCACCAATCAAAGGTTGTACAACCATGCCTGTAAAAGGACCTGCTAACCATATTAAACCATAGATAAAAGGAGATGCACCTAAGCCTTCTGTTACAGGAGCTGACAATATTATTCTCATCTGCCATGCAAATTGTAACCCCAAAAAACCTAGAGCAAAATTCAAAAATTTTGCAGTTGTAAATCTCTTTAATCCATTGTTTTCTTCCATCTCAAATCTCCATTATATTTCGCTATTATTTTAATTTTGCTCCCTTAGGAACAACTGTTACCCCACCTTCAGACACATAAAAACCACGGCTTTCATCTTCTTCCCTATTAAAACCAATTTTGGTATATGGTGGAATATCTACGTTCTTATCTATAATAGCACGATTAATTTGAGAATATCTACCAATTGTTACATTTTCCATCAAAATTGATTCAGAAATATGACAATAACTGTTGATTCTTACCCTTGGAGATAATATACATCTTGATAATGTACCACCGGATACAATACAACCTTCTGATATCATTGAATCTGTTGCCATGCCGACTCTATCACCTTGTTTCCAGATAAATTTTGCCGGAGGATAATTATAATTATACGTTCTTAAAGGCCACTCTTTTGAATACAAATTCAATTCAGGATCATAATCCAATAAATCCATATTTGTTTGCCAGTATGCATCTATACAACCTACATCTCTCCAATACCCTTTTTCTCTAGGAGACATGCCTGCAAACTTATTTTCTTTAAAATTATATACTCGAATATTCTTTCCTTGATTTAATAACATTGGAATAACATTTTTTCCAAAATCATGATTAGATTCTTCAATATCAGCATCCTCTTTCAATGCTGTAATTAAAACATCTCTGTCAAAAATATAATTTCCCATAGATGCCAAACACATATTAGGATTATCAGGCATTGGACAAGGTGGTGTTTGAGGTTTTTCGACAAAATTAATTAATCGCCAATCTTCATCAACTTCCATTATTCCAAACTCTGATGCTTGTTCAATTGGAATAGGAATAGCTGATATAGTCAATGCTGCATTATTTTTTTTATGGAATTTAAGCATGCGAGCTACATCCATTTTATAAATATGATCCCCTCCAAATACACATACAAATTTTGGATCTTCATCAATAATATGTAAAATATTTTGATAAACAGCATCTGCTGTCCCCTGATACCAAGCTCCGCCGGTTCTCATTTGTGCAGGAACTAATTCCACAAATTGATTCCAAAATGGAGATAATGCCCAACCCCGAACTATATGTTTATTCAATGAATCCGATTTGTATTGTGTTAACACTTTAATTCTTTGAAATCCTGAATTAACAAAGTTATTTAATACAAAATCAATAATTCGGTATCTACCGCCAAAAGGTACTGCAGGCTTTGCTCTATCTTTTGTTAAAGGGAAAAGACGTTTACCTTCTCCACCTGCTAAAATCATAACCAACGCATCATTAACATTCATAAAATACACCTCGCTTACAAATCTGATTATAAAACGGAAATAAGATGATTGCACTAATTATAATTAATTATTTTTATCAAAAAAAATCAGAAAAGAAGATGTTGACTTAAAATTTTATTTATGATATAAAATTAGTGGGGTAAATGTATATTTTTGAGTCTTGCACAACTTGCAAGGCTTTCTTTTTATGTATAAAAAAAAAGCCCCGTTTTAATCTCGGGGCATCATGTTTATTGACCATCTCACTTAACTATTTGTCAAGTGTTTCATTGATTCGATTACGTACACTTTCAATTACTTTATTCACATTTTTCGAGTCTAGAGCATACTCCCCTTCAGGAGTGAAAAATTTATTATTTGATATTTTTACAATATCTGAAATATCTATATCATTTTGTGCTGCTTTGTCACATAATGCTTTCAATATAACTTCATTAAATTCTTTTGCATCATCGCCAAATGCTTTTACCAATTTTTGACCTATATCATTCTTTTCTGAATATTTTATATAGCTCATACCACCAGTCAATGATATATGTGATTCTATTGGTAACTTCATAAAATCAGTATTATTATCTAACTTAGATAACAAAGACTCTACATTATCAGCATTTATTGTTTCATTACTAATATAACTATGTAATTTGTCTTCATCTTTATCTTTTATTGCTTTGGTTATACCTTCTGCTTGATTAGAAAGAGTTGTAGCAGTATAACTTATTTGAGCATAACTTCCTGAGAAAATATTCTTTACTAGTTCTTCATTTTCTGTTAATTTTTCTTCTGATTTTGATTTCTTGAAAATTGAACTTAACATATCATTTACAAAAATACCGACTTTTGAACATGCAGCTTTAAATTCTGCAACTTCATCACCGTTTATCTTACCATCATTATTTCCTTTATTATCAACTTGGTAAGCGATTGTAAGCATAGCATTTT
>CALVEW010000114.1 GCA_944326645.1 Candidatus Gastranaerophilales bacterium | reverse complement strand
TATGACATTTGTCAAAGCACCCAATGCAACCATATTAGCAAGTTTATTATATCCTGATTCATTTGCTATATCAGTCATTGGGAGTGATAAATATTTTATATCTTTTCTTGTTTTATTTTCTTTTACAAGAGTTTTGTTAGAAAAAATTAACCAACCTTGATTAACTTTAGATAAAAATCTGTCAAACGACAATTGGTTTAAAACAATAATACAATCAGCATTTTCTTTATGAACAGAACTTACTTCATCATCAGAAATAACTATCTCACAATTAACAGTTCCGCCTCTCATTTCAGCACCATAGCAAGGGTACCAAGTTACATTTTTACCCATTAACATAAATGCGTTTGCAAGAACTTTCCCTGCAAATAAAATCCCTTGTCCGCCAAAACCTGCGAGTATAAAATTTTGTTCCATTATTCTTTTACCTCAGCTGTTACGTCTTTATATACTCCAAGAGGGTATATTTCTATCATTTCTTTTCTAAGTCTTTCATGAGCTTGATCAGGAGTCATCTTCCAGTTTGTAGGACAAGTTCCTAAAACTTCAATAAATGTTAATCCCAATCCTTTTTGTTGAATTTCAAACGCTTTTCTAAACGCTTTCTTTGCTTGATTAATGTGCGCTACTGAATCAACAGCAACTCTTGCAGAAAAAGCTGTCCCATCACATAATGCAATTTGTTCTGCAACATGTATTGGATAGCCATAAGTACCTGTAAATCTTCCCATAGGTGAAGTTGTAGTTTTTTGACCCAACAAAGTTGTTGGACCCATTTGACCACCTGTCATACCATATGTTGTATTGTTTATACAAATACCTGTAATCTTTTCACCTCTTAATGCAGCGTGCATTGATTCTGCTAAACCAATTGATGCAAAATCTCCATCACCTTGATAAGTAAATACAAACTTATTAGGTCTAGCTCTTTTAACACCTGTTGCCTCTGCCATTGAACGACCGTGATGAGATTCTATACAATCTATATCAAGAAAATCATACAAGAATACAGAACACCCAATTGATGTTGCACAAATTGTATCTTCTCTTAAATTCATCTCATCAAGTAGTTCTGCAATAATTCTTACAACAACACCATGATCGCATCCCGGACAGAATGTAAATCTTGAGCCTTTTTTTATTGATTCCGGAATTTTAAACACTTGCATAATTTTTCTCCAATATATTTTTTACTCCGTGAGTAATTTCTTCAACACTTAACCATTGACCTACAGGTCTGTTGATTAAATCTACTTTTGATTGACCATTCACAGCTATTTTTACATCATTTACCATTTGTCCCATATTCATTTCAACAACAATGATATTAGGGATTTTAGCTGCTAATTCACTTATTCTCTTTGTTGGGAATGGTGAAAGAGTTATAGGTCTTAAAATACCTGCTTTAATACCTTCTTTTCTTAAAACATTCATAGTTGCTTTAATATTTCTTGTCATGCTGCCAAATGCAACTATTAAAACATCCGCATCTTCTGTATTCATTTCTTCCCAATCAGTTTCATTTTCTTCAATTTGTTTGTATTTCGCAAACAAATCATAAATATGTTGATTTTGTTTTTCTTCTGATGTTGCAACAGAGAATATCGCACGGCCTTCTCTTCCTTTAGCTCCCGTTAAAGCCCAAGAAGAATTATCAATCTCTGGATAAGGATATTCTCCAAATACAGCAGGCTCCATCATTTGACCTAACAATCCATCAGCTAGAAGCATGGTTGGATTTCTGTATTTGTGAGCAAGATAAAATGCACGATAAGTTAAATCAATACATTCTTGAACTGAAGATGGAGCAAGAACAGTCAATTTATAATCTCCGTTTCCTCCACCTTTAACAGCTTGATAATAATCACCTTGTGCAGGATAAATATAACCTAACCCGGGACCTGCTCTCATAACATTTACTAAAACAACCGGAACTTCATCTGAGCATGCATAAGATAATGCTTCTTGCATTAAAGCAACGGCACATGAAGAAGATGTTGTCATGGCTTTTGCCCCTGTTGAAGCGGCACCTAAAACCATGTTTATTGCAGCAAGTTCACTTTCTGCACACACATAGCCTAAACCTTTTTTATACATTGCATCGCTTAAATATTCACCAATTTCGGTTTGTGGTGTAATCGGATACCCGAAATAACACTCTAAACCTGCATTAAGTGCTGCTTGAGCAATGGCAAAATTCCCTTTTACTAATACTTTTTCTTCCATTTACTTATGTACCTCAACTATTGCCATGTCCGGACATCTTGTTGCACACATTGCACAACCGATACATTCATGTTTTGGATCATCAAATTCTACTAGATAATCACCTAATTTACTTGTTTTTTTACTCTTTTTTATCAATCCTTTTGGACAGGTATTAAGACATATATAACAAGATTTACATCTATTTTCGTCAATTACTATATGTGCCATATACACACTCCCATTCCTTATTATTAAATTATATCACTAATACATAAATAAAACCCTATTATGAATATTTGTAATCTTTAATTTTTTATACCAAATAGATGATTTTTTAATAAAGTTTATAAAGAGTTTTGAAAATAATCCGTAAAACAAAATATGAGAAACCAAAAGGTTTTTCATACCTCCTCCCCAAGTCTAGTAGCCGCTCTTAACGAAGACGGCTTTTTTTTATACTTAATTTTAATTAAAATTTTAAATTTTATGATTTATTTGCAGGAATAATAAATATGTGTATAATAAAATAATGATAAAAAATTATGACATATGTAAAGCTCTTAGTAGAGAAGTGTATAATAACTCTATCTTGAAAGAAATTGATGGTTGGCTTCTATGCGAAAAAAATACCATAGAGAATATGGAAGTTAAGTCTAAAGGTAAAGTTATTAAAAAATTAAATCTTGCATATACTATTTTTAAAAAAGATAACCAATTAATATTAGCATTCAGAGGTACAAATGATCCATTAGATTTTGTAACTGATATGCATTTTGTTGCAAGAAGAATTCCACCTTCAATGATAAAAGCAACAAACGTTTATAAAAAAATTAGAAAGAAAAATAAATCTGCAAAAATTTATATAACAGGTCATTCTTTAGGTGGAGCTTATGCTCAAGTTGTTGCTGGACGTGCAATTAAGTCTGGTGATACTAATTGCTATGCTATAACATTTAATGCTCCAGGACTAGGTTATGCTTTAAAGAAATCTGAAAGAGAAAAGTATCAAGGATTATTAATAAAAAATATAAGTAATTTTATTGTAATGAACGATTTTGTTGGGAATTTTAGGGAACATTTAGGAGCCTCATATTATGTGCAACCTTATCCTTTGAATATTCCAGCTTCTGAATCTTCAAAAGAAATGAATACTCCGCACGGATGTATAGTAAGTTGTGATGATAATTATTTAGAAGAATATATTTCTTGCCCACATGGATGGAATTCTAAGTTAGCATGGTCTATTTTCGTATTTGATGAGACGAAAGTAAAAGGTTATATGGGTAAATTTAAAAAAACACTTGATTTAAAAGTGAATCGTAACCATTTGAAAAAAGCTGTTGATTTAATAAAAAAATTACAGTCAGAAAATAAAATTAAACTAGCTAATTCTTTTAAATTTAAAGCTGGTAGGGTCAAATTGGAACTTATAAAAAACTTATCCTGATACTATTTCCCCCAGCGTCTTTGTCTGTTATGGAAGTCAATAACAGCATTTGCTAGTGAATCTTTGTTAAACTCAGGCCAAAATTCTTTAGTAACTAAAATTTCTGCATAAGCTATTTGCCATAATAAATAATTAGAAATTCTTTTTTCGCCACCTGTTCTTATTAATAAATCAGGATCAGGCATGTGGGCAGTATAAAGAGAATTTGAAATAGTTTCTTCTGAAATATCATCAATGGAAAGTTCTCCATTTTTAACTTTTTCAGCAAGTTTTTTAGTAGCACTAACTATTTCATCTCTTGCACCATAATTAAAAGCAATTTGAAGATGAACGCCTGTATTATTTTTAGTTACATCAATTGCATGGTATAAAATTTCTTGTAATTTAGGTGCTAACTTTGTTAAATCGCCAAGGAAAGATATGACAACATTGTTTTCATGAAGTTCTCCTAACTCGTTTTTAATTGTATGCCCTAATAAATTCATCAAAAAATCAACTTCTTCAGGTTTTCTGTTCCAATTTTCTGTAGAAAAAGCATAAACTGTTAAGTACTTTATACCAAAATCATTGCAAGCATAAACTGTTGCTTTAAGAGAATCTACACCTTTTTTATGTCCGACAGCAGAAGGCAAGCCTTTATTTTTTGCCCAACGTCTGTTGCCGTCCATAATTATAGCAACATGCTGTAAATTTGTATCTGCAACAATATTTTTTACTTCCTCGTAGCTAGTTTTATCCGATAAAATTGATGTCATAAATATCCTCAAAAAATATTATAACTTAAAAATAAAAATATGATATTATTATTCTATGCTAAAGAAAATAATCAGTAAAATTTCTATACACTCTGTGTTGATATTTGTATCATTATTGTCAATATTTCCTTTTATTTGGTTAATATCAACATCATTAAAAGGAGTTAATGAAAATATATTTGCATATCCTCCTACAATAATTCCAACTGATTTTACTTGGGAAAATTATGTAGGTGTTTGGCATAGAGTAAATTTTGTTGCATATTTTATTAATAGCATGATTGTTGCAGGTTTTACTGTACTATTAAACCTTATATTATCATCTTTGGCTGCTTATCCATTGGCAAGAATGGAATTCCATGGAAAAAAAATTGTATTCTTCTCAATTTTGGCAACAATTATGATACCTTTTCAATCTATAATGCTACCGGTATATTTAATAACTATAAAATTGAATTTAATAGACAGCGTTAATAATTTTATGGGGTATTTAGGTTTAATTCTACCTTTTGCGGTAAATGCATTTGGAATATTTTTAATGCGACAAGCTTTTATGAAAGTTCCCAGAGATTTAGAAGAAGCCGCAATAATAGATGGTTGTAATGTTTTTGAAATGTTTGTAAAAGTATGCTTACCATTAGTAAAACCATCTTTAGCTGTTCTTGCAATATTTACATTTATCGGCTCTTGGGGTGAATTTCTTTGGCCTAGTATCGTGTTAACAAAAGATTGTATGTACACACTACCTGTTGGAATAAATAACTTACAAGGGTTATTTAGTTCAAATTGGCGTTATATAGCAGCAGGTTCAATTCTTTCAACAATACCTATTGTTATATTTTTCTTAGCTATGCAAAAATATTTTATTGCAGGTGAAAATGAAGGTGCTGTAAAAGGTTAGTTAATATATCTTAACTAATACCTGACTTTTTATAAAAAAACATTATAACCATGTTGAGGTCATACAAAAGTATGATTTCACGATAGAAAGATTGCACAAAATGGTATAATTGACGATAATCTTTCTAGGAAGGACGGTTTGTAAGTGTATAATGCAATGAATCCAGTAGCACCT
>CALVEW010000113.1 GCA_944326645.1 Candidatus Gastranaerophilales bacterium | reverse complement strand
CATCTACCAAAGGACATGGTTTGGCAGAAAAAGTGACACCTGATGAAGATTATAAAGCCGCAAATACTAAAAAACCTCATACAGTCCTAATTAATGTCCCATCAGAAAACAGACATGTACCTTTGGAATTTACAGTAGTAAAACTTGAACACCCAAAATCCCGATATGATAATAAAGGTAACAAGTCAGGACAAAGCAAAAAAGTAGCAAATAAACCTGCTGAAGAAATTCTTCCACAAAATGAAGATTATGTTCAAATGGTTGATAAGCTAAAAAAAGGTGATAAACTTCCTGCAATATTCTTTGTATTTAGCAAGAGAAAATCAAAGGACTTGCTTAATGAAATGAAGTTTAATGGTCCTACATTAACAACCCCAGAAGAAGCAAAGAAAATCGCGAAAACAATTCATAATTACCAAAAACAAGGTAAATATTTAGGCGAACTTCTAGATGAAGAAGCCCTAACAAGAGGTTATGCTATACATAATGCCGGCATGTTGCCTGAACAAAAAGAATTAATTAAATCATTATTCCAACAAAAATTAGTAAAAGTAGCATTTGCAACAGAGACTTTATCAGCAGGTATTAATATGCCCGCTAGAACAACAGTAATATCAAGTTTGATGAAACCTGTTAGTACAAAAGTTAATGAAGAAGGTAAACGACAACTCGTACCAAATGAATTTCACCAAATGGCAGGACGTGCAGGACGTCGTGGAATCGATGTAAAAGGTTATACTTATTGTATGGCTTGTAATAATGCACAAGAAAAAGGTTTCAAAAAACTAATTGCTCAAAAATCAAATGATATTGAAAGTCATTTAAAAACAGATTTCTCATTTGTAGCAAATGTAGATAAGAATTTTGATAATAAAGAATTTCTATCAAACTTCTATGAAAAATCACTATTTGCATATGATAAAGACCCAGGGGTAAGAGCAATGAAAACATCTGCTTTAGTTGATGAATTTTACACAAAAGAAGATATCCTAAAAGAAAATGGGTTTATTACATCAGGCAATAAATTAACACCTAAAGGGGAACTACTAACAAAAATAAATGGTTATGAACAAATTCCGGTAATAGATGCAATTTATAACCAACAACTAAAAGGAATGAATCCTCAACAATTAGCTGGATATGTTGCAGGACTTGCAATGTTATCAACAGAAGAACAAAAAGGTATGGGCGATTCTATGGTTCCTTTTGACGATGAATTTCTTGAAAATAAAGCCGGTGATTTAGCAGAAAATGTTCAAGAATATAATACAACAGTATATCCAATGCTTGGACAAGAACTACACCTTAATACAGATGCAATGAAACACGTTTATACTTGGGCTGATAAGAATGATGAATCTGAACATTCAACTAAAAACTGGCATGATATGTTTAAAGGAGATACAGGTTTTAAAATAAAAGACGAAGGAACATTATTCAAAGAAATCACTATGACAACTGATTTATTAAAACAAATTAGAGATATAGCTGAATTTGCTAAAGAAGATTCTGTAAATGTTCATGATAAAAGATATTATGCAAATCTTCAAGCTACATCACAAGAAGCTATTGATTTAATTAACAGAAAACCTGCTTGCCAAGATGAAGATGCATAAATTGCGATAAAAATAATAATTGTATAAAAAATACGGGTATGATTTAATACCCGTATTTTTTATATCTCCCAAGATTAAGCAATATTAGCTTAATGATAATAAAGATTTCACAGAACGAGCATTTTCACGAACTTCTTCGTCTGAATGCATATTAATAGTGTCATCTAAAATTTTTATAGCTTCAGATTTATTCTCAAGATTTAAAATTTCATTAATTGTTGACATAGCAACAACAGGACTCATATCATTGATACCTTTACCTTTGTTGATAATTACAACTTTTAAAGCATCGTGAATATTTTTTCTAACTAATACTTGTGAAGTTAATTCTCTAACTTCATCATCTTGAGAATTTGTTCCTAATTCTTCTAAAACAGAAATTGCTTCTGTATCTTCATGTTTGCCTAATGTTTCAATAATTCTTCTGATTTTTTTATTCATTATGCAACCTCCTTAGATACTTTTCTAGCTGCTTCAATTTTATTTTCTTCTAACCAAGTATTTTTTAAATCAGCAATTGAAGCTTTAGTATTAATTTGATGCATATTCAAAACTTTTACAGAATCCTTTGCTTCTTCCTTATGCAAATGCAATTTTTCTAAATTTAAAGATTCTGAAATTTTATTAGAAACATTTTTGCTAATTTCATTTACTTTTTGAGGTACTGATTTTATTGCTGAGATTGTATTATTGATACCAGCTTTCACATTTCTTGCAAAATTAACTATTGGTTGAGCTATTCTATGTCCAAAATTTGATACTGCAGCTACAACTGATGCTGACATCATTTTTAATTTACTAGCTTCTTTAATTTTATTTGATTGGAAAAGGTCTGCAGAAATTAACGCACTACCTTTGAATACTCTTCCTGAAAAACTATTATGTTCAAATGGATTTGTTGATGTTGATTTACGAGTAAATGGTGAAGCAACTTTACTTGCTATATTTGCTCCTATTGCTCTTATTCCCATAGGATCATATCCTTTCTTTTCTCTAGTGTTTTACACATCTAGAATATCATAGCAATATTTTTCTAAATCGTCTTTTAAGAGGATTATCAAACCTATACCAAAGTTTGAAAACTTTTTTAACTATAAAACAAGACAAAAAAGCACTAACACTTGGTTTTAAGGGATTTAAAATGAACAAATCCCAAATAGGATATTATACCTTTGTATTAGTAAAATTATAATTTAGTATTATTTTATTTTAATTTTTGGAAAGGATAAGTTGAAAATAATTTTATAGAATATAAAATTTTCACAACAAAAGAACTTATTGTTTTACTCCAAGAAATCAATATATTCTTTTTAGACTTTTCAAATTGATACTTTAATTCTTTATATAATTTTTTACGAATTAAATAATCCTTTTCTATATTAAAAATCTTGAACAAATCTAGTTTTTTCAAATCTTCTTTAAAACCCTTTTTATTAGAATTTCTATGAACAAGAAGTGAATTTCTTAATAAAGATATATTTCTTGAGGATAAATATGCTTGTATAAAAAATAAGTAATATTCATAATTTAAACCTTTAATAAAAGTAATATTATTTTTTTCTAAAATATCTCTTTTAAACATTTTATTATATATATCGGGTTTTATCTTAAACATAAAATCATAAGTTTCTTGAGGAGAAAACGCCCTATTATCATAATCATCAGAAAACTCTATAAAAGGAAATTCTTCATCGAAAAATTCCATGTTGGAAGGATTTAAATTAGTTGCCGAAAATAAAACAATATCAGATTCATGTTCTTTTGCATTTTTATACAAATTACCAATCATTTCAGATTTTGCATAATCATCACTATTCATAAATACAATATATTCACCACGAGCAAGATATCTACCTTTATTTCTTGCAAGTGCATCTCCTGTATAGTTTTGTGTTATTAGTTTAACCCTTGAATCTTTTCTCATGTATTCTTCAATTATTTTTTGAGATTTATCAGTTGACCCATCATTAACACAAACAATTTCAATATCTGAAAAACTTTGATTTAACAAACTATCTAAACATTGTTTTAATGTTGATTCAGAATTATGTATAGGAATTATTATTGAAATACTAGGTGGTTTAATTGAATCAGTAACTAATACCATACTTACTCCTTTTTTATAATTATTATTTGTTTTCAGATTATATGCAATTTGTAAATTTTCTTTAATAATCTAGCAAAAGTTTTTATTTAGGAGAATTATACAATTACATAAAGGGAAAATATTATGCATATACCTCAAAATAATTTCACAAATAAAATTAAGCCTGCAGCAAAATTTGTAGGACAAAAATCATTTGAAATGGCCAAACGAATAATTCCAGGAATTGTTATGATGACTTGCTCTTTTACAATTGGTCATATGATGAATAAACCTTCAAATCAGCCACGACCAATTGACCCTAGAATGGATGCAAATTGGGCATATCATGCCGGACAACAAAGAATTAGAGATAGCTTACAAATTGTAGAATTAAAACAAAAACTTGCTGCAGACTCTATAAAAATTTACGAACTAACTAAAAAAGCAGGATTAGACAAAGCTATTAAGAAATAATTTCTCCAATTAAATCATATTCATAACAATCAATTATTTTAACTTGCTCTATATCTCCGGGAACAACAAGTTTGTCAGTTTTTATATAAACAACTCCATCAACTTCAGGAGCATCATATTGGCTTCTTGCTATAACCATTCCGTCATCGGTGAAACTTTCAATAATACAATCAAGAGTTTTACCAATAAATGATTGATTTATTTCTTTTGAAATTGTTTGTTGAAGTAACATCAATTTTTTATGACGTTCGTTCATTACCTTTTTAGGAACTAAAGGTTTTATTTTGTAAGACGGAGTTCCTTTCTCTCTAGAATATTTAAATACCCCCATCTTATTAAATCTCATTTCTTTTACAAAATTATATAAATGCTCAAATTGTTCTTCTGTTTCTCCAGGGTATCCAACAATAAAAGCAGTTCTTATAGCAACATTTGGAATTCTGTTTCTAATATTTTGAACCAACTCTCTATAATCAAATGATGGCCTACACATAGATTTTAACATTTCAGGATGTGAATGTTGTAAAGGAATATCTACGTATTTAACAACTTTATCTAATTTTGCAATTGTATCTAACAATTCATCTGACATATTTGTAGGATATGCGTACATAATTCTTATCCAACAAAGATTATCTATTTTATTTAACTCTTCTAAAAGTTCTTTTAGCATTGGTTTTCCATATAAATCAATGCCATAGTATGTTGTATCTTGAGCAATTAGAATTATTTCATTAACTCCTTTTGATACAAGTTGTTTAGCTTCTTCTACAATATTTTCAATACTTCTTGAATGGTAATCCCCTCTTAAGTATGGTATTACACAATAACCACATCTATAATTACATCCGTCAGCAATTTTTAAATATGAACTTGCCCCAACTGTAATTTGTTGTCTTTCAATATTTTCGGGGTAAATGTAATTTGGCTTGTCAGAAACTTGATTAGTAAAATCATTATCAATATTTTTTAATACATCAATAAGTTTTTCAATATCCGTTGGTCCAATCATACCTGCAATTTCAGGAATGGCTTGCTTTAACTCGTCTTTATGTTTTTGAGGAAGACAACCTGCAACGATAACTTTTTTACCTTCTTCAACCATTTCTAATATTGAATGAATAGACTCTCTTTCTGCATCATTAATAAAAGAACAAGTATTAACGATAACAATATCTGATTCTGTTTCATCAAGAGTAATTTCATATCCATTTTGAGCTAGAAGCCCTAGCATAAGTTCTGAATCAACTAAATTTTTTGCACAACCGTGACTTATTAATGCTATTTTTTTCATAAAAATAATTTATCATAAACTAATTCAAATTTCACATCT
>CALVEW010000112.1 GCA_944326645.1 Candidatus Gastranaerophilales bacterium | reverse complement strand
TATTATCAGAACAATGGTTTGTAAAAATGGAACCATTAGCAAAAGAAGCTATCGCAGCTGTAAAAGATGGTCGTATTAAATTTATTCCTCAACGTTGGGAAAAAGATTATTTAGGTTGGATGGAAAATATAAGAGATTGGTGTATTTCCAGACAACTTTGGTGGGGACATCAAATTCCTGCTTATTATCATAAACAAACAGGAGAAATGGTTGTAGCAAAAGAAAATCCGGATCCTGAAAATTACGTTCAAGATTCTGATTGTTTAGATACTTGGTTCTCATCAGGATTATGGCCATTCTCAACAATGGGCTTCCCTAATGCTGAAACAGATGATTTCAAAAAATTCTATCCAACATCAGTTCTTGTAACAGGTTTTGATATTATTTTCTTCTGGGTTGCAAGAATGATTACAATGGGATTAGAGTTTACAGGAAAAGCACCGTTCCCTGTTGTATATATTCATGGGCTTATCAGAGATGAAAAAGGTCAAAAAATGTCTAAATCTAAAGGCAACACGATTGATCCTGTTAAAATTATTGATAAATACGGATGTGATGCTTTAAGATTTACAATGACCTCTTTATGTACTTATGGAGGTCAAGATATTAAGGTTTCTGATGATAAATTTGAATACGGAAGAAATTTTGCAAATAAAATTTGGAACGCTTCAAGATTTGTATTAATGAATCTTGAAGGAGTTGATGGTAATGATGTTGATATGAATAGTCTTACTATTGCTGATAAATGGATTATAGATAAGATGAATTCTGTAGCAAAACTTGTTAATAGTAATATTAAAGAATATAGAATTGGAGAAACTGCTCATGTTCTGTATGATTTCTTCTGGAATTCATATTGTGATTGGTATGTTGAAATTGCTAAAATTCAATTAAGAGATGAAGCATTAAAACTTAATACTCAAAGAGTTTTAAGATATGTTCTTGATATGTCTTTAAGAATGTTGCATCCAATTATGCCTCATATTACAGAAGAAGTTTGGCAATTAATACCAAAAGCTGATAGTTGCAAGGCACCTGCAATTATTGTTTCAGACTTCCCTGTGTATGAAGATAATTTGGCATTCCCTAAAGAAGCTAAAGAGATGGAATTGGTGTTTAATACAATATCTTCATTGAGAAATTTAAGACAAAGCTTTAATATTCCAACATCAACAGAAATTAATGTTGAAATCAGAGCAGAAAAAGATGAAAAACCAATTTTTGAGGCAATTGAATCATATATTCATAGATTGGCAAAAGTTGCTGAAATTTCTTATGCCGAAGAGTCTTTACCTCTTCCACCAAAGTCAGCTACAGCTGTTGTTTCTGCTTCAAAATTAATTGTACCTTTAGCTGATTTAATTGATATCAAATCAGAAATTGCAAGACAAGAAAAGAAACTTGCTAAATTAACTAACGAAAAGAATTCTTTGGAAGGAAGAATGAAAAATGAAAAATTCGTGGCTAATGCTCCTGAAGAATTAATTAAACAAACAAAAGAAAGAATTTCAGAAATAGAAACACAAGAAAATGTGATTAATGATTTAATAAAATCGCTTTCTGAATAACTTATATTCATTATAATAAAAGACCTTCATCATAAAGATGTAGGTCTTTTAATTTGACAAATAATCTCTCTTTTGATACATTAGTAGAAAAATCTACTCGTAAATTTTTCTACTAATGGAGGAGAAATGAAATTTGATAAACATTTTATAGATTCATTGGGATATGAAATTGAACTATCAGCAAGAGTATGCCATGAAACATTTAAAAGATGGTTCGAAAAAAATACAAATAAATATTTATCATTAGAAGAATTTATTATATTAGATACGTTGGATTGTAATCAAAATTTTTCTCAAATAGAACTTGCCAATGCAACATTAAAAGGTAAGGCTCATACCGGAAAGTTTTTAGATTCATTAGAAGAAAAAGGTTTAATTACAAGATTGTATGATACAAAAAATTCAAGAATGGTGAAAATTCCTGTTATGACAGATTTAGGTAAAAAAACTTATGATGAATTAAGGCTAAAAATTAAAGAACAATTTGATAGAATTCATAAGATAATTCCTCAAGATGAAATACAAGAAGTAAAAGAAAAATTACGAAAATTTAGAAAAGCAGTTACAGAAATTGAAAAAATTTCATTTAATTAATGATAAAGGAAATGCAATGAGTGAAGCAAATATAATTACAGAAGAATGGAAACCAAGTAAAAATCCATGGTTAATAGCTGCACCTCTAATGATTGCAGTATTTATGTATGCGTTAGATGAAACTATTTCTAACGTTGCATTGCCATATATGGCTGGAAGTTTTTCAGTAAGTCATACTGAATCTACTTGGATTATTACAAGTTATTTAATCGCAAGTGGTATTATCATTACGACAAGTGATTTTTTCTGTAAATTAATGGGTAGAAATAATTATTTTATGTTTAGTTTATTTATTTTTACTGTTGCATCATTCCTTTGTGGTATATCTCATTCTATAGGTATGATGATATTTTCAAGGTTTTTACAAGGATTGGGTGGAGGAGGAATTTTACCTTTAACACAAGCTATAATGTTAGAAAGTTTTCCTAAACATCAAAGGGCGCAAGCTATGGCATTGTTTGGTTTAGGAGTAATTGTTGCTCCAATTATAGGCCCTGCTATAGGAGGTTGGATTACTGAAAACTGGTCTTGGCCATTTATTTATTATATTAATTTGCCATTTGGTATATTTGTATTATCAATAGCACCAAAACTATTGGAAGAACCTCCTTATGCTAAGAAACAAAAAAATGTTTCAATGGATTTTGTAGGATTCTTTTTCTTATGTGTATGGTTAATTGCATTTCAAGTATTTTTGGATAAAGGAAATGATGCAGACTGGTTTGGGGCTACTTGGATATGTTGGACATTTGCAATTTCAACTTTGGGTTTTATATTTTTTGTTATTTCACAGGTCTTTAATAAAAAAAATCCTTTGGTTGATTTAAGTATAATGAAAGATAAAAATTATTTATTTGGTACAATTATTCAGGTATTCTTAATGGGTGCAATGATGGGTTCTGCAGCAATGCTTCCTTCAATGTTACAAAGTATGATGGGTTATACATCTTTCTTAAGTGGTTTATCAATGGTTCCAAGAGGTGCAGGTTGTCTTGTTGCAACAGTTTTGAATGCAACATTAACACCTATAATTGGTGAAAAACCAATGGTTATAATGGGGTTAATAGTCCTTGGTTTAGGAAGTTTAGCATTCGGAGAAATAAATCTTCAAATCGCACTTTCAAATATTGCATTACCAAACTTTCTATTTGGTATGGGAATGATTATGGCACTAGTACCATTGATAAATTTATCTTGTTGTACATTGAAAAATGAACAATTAACTAATGCAAGTGGTGTTCAAAATCTATTAAAAAATATAGGTGCAGCTGTTGGAACATCTATCGTTACTACTTGTGTATCAAGATTTGCTCAGGTTCATCAATATATGATGGTTGGAAATTTAGCAGATACAAATAGTGTTTTTATTGAAAGAGTTCAAGCATTGGCAGCATCTTTTTCAGGCTTAACAGAACCAATGACTGCAACATTTATGGCTCAAGCAAGACTTTATCAACAATTAGTTCAACAATCTCATTTATGGGCTTATATTGATACTTTTAGAGTTTTTGCAATTGCATCTTTTGCAATCTTACCATTAATGTTACTTGTAAGATCTCCTAAAAGTATAGAAAAGAAATTAAAAAAACAAGTTTAAAAGTCTAAACAATTTCAGTATTAACAGTATGAATATCAAAAATTACAGGAATATTTTTTGTAATATATTTGTTTAAAGCTTGTTTTAATTCATTAACAGTTCTAATAGTTACACCTATAATATTATATGCAGATGCAATTTGAACAAAGTCAGGATTTATCATATCAGATTGATAATAACGCCCTCCATAAAATCTTCCTTGGGCTTGTTTGACTAATCCTAACGAAGAATTATTCATAATAAGAATTTTTACCGGAATTTTATATTCCAAACAAGTTCCTAATTCTTGCATGTTCATTTGAAATGAACCATCTCCTGTAATATTCATAATTAAAGAATCAGGTTTTGCTAAATAAGCACCAATAGCTGCAGGAAATCCAAATCCCATAGCTCCAAGACCTCCTGAAGTTAAAAAATTATATCGAGTTTTAGATTTGAATATTTTACTTGTTAGTATTTGATGCTGACCAACATCTGTTGTTATGATTGGGTTGTATTTCTGAGTATACTCATGAATAATATTTAAAACATTTTCAGTAATTAATCTATCATCACAAGATGATATATAACTTAAATTTTCATTAGAATATAATTTTTTTAGCGAATCAATTTTATCAATCCAATCAAATTTTAAATTGAACATTATTTGATGAGATTTAATATTACATAATAATTGTTGTAATATTATATTTAAGTCGCCATTTATTTCTTGATGTATATTAACATTTAAACTAGTATTAGGCTCAACATTTAAGTTTATAATTTTAGTACGAGGTAAAAAAATCTCTGATTTCCCTGTAATTCTACTATCAAGTCTAGATCCTAAAACTATTAATAAATCAGAATCTTCTAAAATAGCATTAGCTAAGTTAGAACCATTTACACCTACCATCCCTATTGATAAATCATCAACAATTCCTTTTCCCATTAATGTATGTAAAACAGGGAAATTACATATATGTACTAATTCTCTTATTAATGTAGAAGATGCGTATGCGCCGCCTCCAACAAGAATAGTTGGTTTTTCTGATGTTTTAATTGAATCAATCATTTTTAAAATATTTGATTGAGAAGTTTCAACTGATAATTTAGGAATAAATTCTTTTTCAATAGGATTACATTGTATTTCTTGCATTAAAACATTTTTAGATACAGATATTACAACAGGTCCTTTAGGAGGTGTTTGAGCAATTTTAAATGCTTCTTTTAATATTGTTAAAATATCTGAAGTATTAGATATTACAAAATTCCTTTTAGAACAAGAATTTGTGATTTTAGACATATCAGCTTCTTGAAATTGATTGCATCCTATTTCTTCGCATTGTCCTGCAATTATAATTAATGGGGTTTTATCAGAATATGCGTTTAATATGCCTGTTACTGTATTAGTCGCACCAGGCCCTGATGTGACTAATACTATTCCTATTTTATTGCTAACGCGAGCATAACCTTCAGCCATATGAACTGCAGCTTGTTCGTGTCTGCATAAATAGTGTTTTATTTGATTTGTTTTACCTAATTCATCATAAATTGGCAGAACAGCAGCCCCCGGATAGCCAAATATTTTGTCTACTCCTTCAGAAACTAAAAAATTAACAATTAATTTTGCCCCATTTATAATGCTTGTTTTTGTTTTTGATACCATATCTGTTGATTGTATACCAAAAATAAAATAAGTTAAAATATTATTAACTAAATAATTTAAATGTTCTATCTACATTATCTTTTGCTACAGTTTTTAATGTATCCATTTCTGTTTTAATAGCATTTCTTTCTGCTTCTAATCCTGCTAAATCTGTATCATATTTTTTATCTTTAGCATCAATTTTTCTCATATC
>CALVEW010000111.1 GCA_944326645.1 Candidatus Gastranaerophilales bacterium | reverse complement strand
GGAAGTAATTATAAGGAGAGATTTGAATATGGAACGTCAAAGACCTAAAGAACAGGATATGATAGAACGCAGAAGTAATTTTGATGCAGTAGAAGAAAATTTAACACCAGAACAAGCAAAATTGGAAGCATCAAGATGTTTAAATTGTAAGAATCCAAGATGCGTACAAGGTTGCCCTGTAAATATTCAAATCCCACAATTTATACAAGCAATAAAAGAAGATGATTTAAACAAAGCAGGCGAAATCATCCGTCAAACAAGTATGTTACCATCAGTTTGTGGTAGAGTTTGTCCTCAAGAAAGACAATGCGAAGGCAAATGCGTTTTAGGCATTAAAGGTGAAGCAGTTGCAATAGGCGCTTTAGAAAGATACGTTGGGGACAATACAAGACCTGAAAAAGCAGAAATTACACCTTCAGGCAAAAAAGTTGCCGTAATCGGTTCAGGTTGTGCAGGTATAACAGCAGCAGCTGACCTAAGAAAAGCAGGTCACGAAGTTGTTGTTTTTGAAGCATTACACAAATTCGGTGGTGTTTTAAGATATGGAATCCCACCATTCAGATTACCAAGAGTTGTTTTAGATAGAGAGATAGATTCTCTAAAAGAAATGGGTGTTGAATTCAAGAAAAACGTTATCGTTGGTAAATCTATTACTATCAAACAATTAGAAGAAGATGGATTTGATGCAATATTTATTTGCTCAGGTGCAGGTCTTCCTAAGATGATGAATATCCCAGGAGAAAACTTAAATGGTGTATTCTCAGCAAACGAATTTTTAACTCGTGTAAACTTAATGCAAGCTAACGATGAAAACACACCAACTCCACTAAAAGTTGGTAAAAAAGTTGCAGTAATTGGTGGTGGAAATGTTGCAATGGATGCTGCAAGAACAGCTGTTAGAGTTGGTTTTGAAGAAGTTTACATTGTATATAGACGTACAGAAAAAGAACTTCCTGCAAGATTAGAAGAAATCAGACACGCAAAAGAAGAAGGCGTAATCTTCAAATTTTTACACGCACCTTCTGAAATCCTTGATAACGAAGGTTATGTTGCAGGCATGAAATTTGAGATAATGGAATTAGGCGAACCTGATGAATCAGGTAGATGCAAACCTGTAGGAACCGGTAAGTTTGAAACATTAGATGTTGATTCTGTAATCGTAGCATTAGGAACAGGTCCTAACCCTATTATTCAAAAATCATCAGAAGCTGACGGAATTAATTTTGAAACAGATAGACGTGGTTATTTCACAGTTGATGAAGAAACAAGAGAAACATCTATTCCTAAGATTTATGCAGGCGGTGATGTTGCTCCTGTTGGGACATCAAACGCAATTAACGCAATGGGCGCAGGTAAAAAAGCAGCAAAGGCTATTAATGAATATCTTGCAACAAAATAATAATAAAAAATTATTTATAACATTTCTTATACAGGCATTATTTTTAATGCCTGTATTTGGTATAGACTTAGATTATACAGTAGATGATGCGATAAGAAAAAATTATAATGTTAATCAGATTAATAATATAGGCGGGAATAATTCTAATAAAAGTGTTTCACAGCCTACTAAAACAACACCACAACCGGTTCAAAAGACAACGGTATCTGAACCATTACCAAAACTCCCTGCATTACCTAAAAATGCCAGCGGTTCATCTAGTTCTAATAATAGTACAATTAAATCACAACCAATAAAAACATATACTCAAAAACCAATAAAGAAAACGATTACAAAAACAAATAAAAAAGTTTTGCAACTAAGAAAAGGTATGGTATTTGATATATCAAATGTTAATTCTATATCAGATAAACAACGTGTAGGCACTAGTATAGTTTTTGTATCAAGAAAACCAATAAAAACAGCATATTATACAATTCCTGAAGGAACAAAGTTTGTTGGAGAAATCGTAGAATCACATACCCCTCAACTTACAGGAAACGGTGGTTTAGTAAATTTATCAGTATGCTCAATAATATTTGGAGGAACATATCAACATATCGATACAAGAGTTATTAGAGTTGGTGGTAAAAAAGTTTTCTTTGAAGATATAAAAGGCAAACGTTCATATTGGAAAAATACAGTTAATAAAGGAAAATGGGGAAGAAATACTTTCCATAAGATGAACAAATTATCGGCTAATTTAGTTCAAGATAAAACAACTGTAATTCTAGCACCATTTACTTTTGTATACGGTTTAACATTAGGAACAATCAGTACAGTTGCATCACCTGTTGTTTCTATTTTCTGCAAAGGTGGTTCTGTATATATCCCAGCGAATACACCATTTAGAATAAAATTCGAACAAGATGTAAAATTATATTATTAAATGGATAAGTTAAACACACGTTTATATTGTGTTTTAAAGAATTTTCTTAATATTCTTGCAGATTCTTTAAAAATAAATCCTAAATATGGAATAATAGACAATTTTGTCCATAAGCATCCGGCATCTTCATTAATCGCTTGTTCAATAAATTCTTCAAGTGACAAAGTAAAGTCGTGTCCCCAAAAATAAGCATTTTTTAATTGTTTATAATTAATCAAATTATACATAAATATAGAATATAAAGAATCATACATATATTGTTTGAAGAAGTGATTAAAAGCAATTATTTCAGAATAACTAGGTCCAACATCATGTCTTCCAACGTATGTTCGGTATCTTAATAATTTTTTGCTTCTAAAAATTATTGCTCCGTCATTTTCTTGCATAGTATTAGCTGCAAAAGGTTTATCCCCAATTCCACCAAATTGTCCATAATATTCCATATCAAAAATATGATCTCTTAGGTTTTGAGTTTTATATACAGTTGGTGAAAAAGCAAAACGTTGCATACGATATAAATAATTAGCAAAAGTTTTCTTATCAGGACAGTAGTCAAATCTTTTTGATGCATCTTGCCAGTTATCATTTGTGGGATTTGACCAACCTTGATAATGCGTAGAAACAATTGATGTATTAGGAAATTTGTTTATTGCAGAGATTGCATATTCTAAATAACTTGGATGC
Source organism: Candidatus Gastranaerophilales bacterium (assembly GCA_944326645.1). Lineage (GTDB taxonomy): Bacteria > Cyanobacteriota > Vampirovibrionia > Gastranaerophilales > Gastranaerophilaceae > UMGS1585. The sequence continues at coordinate 2,625 of CALVEW010000111.1, read as the reverse complement.
AAAACATCTTCTGAATGGAACATCAAAACGTATTCTGTTTGAGTAAGCTCGATAGCTTTTTTAAAAGCTTCAACTTTGTTTTCAGTATCTCCATGCCAGTAATATTTAATATTAGGATGTTCTTTAGACATTTGATAAACCAAATCTCCTGTACCATCAGAACTAGCAATATCAATTACAGTTATTGAAATATCACCAATTGTTTGATTAAGAATACTTGTAATAGAATCTTTTAAAAATTCTTTTTTATCACTAGTAAAAATAAATGCTTCAATATTTTCTTTTGTATACAACTTACTCATAAAAACCTCGCTTGAGTTTTATTATACCATCAAAATTTGTGATATAATTAATTAGATTTTAAAGGATAGTTATGAGTTTATCAGATAATCTAAGACAAAATTTTCATGTTGTAGGTTTAAAGGCAGAATTTGAATCAGAAGGTTCAACGTATGATGAAGTATTAGCTCTCAAAAAGCTTGGAGATAAAAATAATTTACCATTGGTTTTAAAAATAGGCGGATGTGGATCATTAAGGGATATTCAAGAAGCCAAAAAGATTGGAGTGTCATCAATCGTTGCTCCAATGATAGAATCTAAATATGCTTTAAATAAATTTGTCGAAACTGTCAGAAAAGTTTATTCAGAAGATGAAAAAATAAATTTATATATAAATATAGAAACAATTACAGGGTTCAATGCAATAGATGAAATAATTAATGATAGTGATTTTGCTTATATAAAAGGGATTGTGCTTGGTAGAAATGATTTAGCGGAATCTATGGAAATAGATGATGTTGAAGATAATAGAATTTTTGAAATTGCAGAAGAAATTTCAAAAAAGATTAAAGATAAGGAGTTTGTTATTGGAGGGAAAATAACAGAAAAATCATTACCATTTATAAATAAATTACCTATCACGCGATTTGAAACCAGAAAAATAATTCTCGATAAAGATGCAGATATTGAAAGTATTAATAAATCAATAGAATTTGAAATTATATGGATAAAAAATAAAAATATAAAATCGATAGAAGATTATAAACGTTTAGAAAATTTAGAAAAAAGAGGTGGAGCAATAAGTGTTTAATAATTTTATATTTGATTTAGATGGAACAATAATTAATTCATCAAAAGAGGTAATGATTTGCTTTGAAAAAGCATTTGCACAAGCGAATTATCCAATTGACAAATCCCGTTTAACTCATAATATAATTGGTCCTCCACTACCTGAAATAGTTAAACTTATAGCTCCTGAGATAGATAAAAATACCTTAGATACAGTTGTTAAAAATTTTCATCAAATATACGATTATGAAGAGAATGATATTAGTGAAATTTATGCAGGCATGTATGAGTTATTATTTTCATTAAAAGAACAAGGTAAGAGAGTTTTTATGGCGACATATAAGCCTGATTTCCCGACACAGAGGATAGTAAGACAATTTAAATTAGATATGTTTGATGAGATTTATACAATAGATAAATTTGGTGAAAATATTACAAAAACCCAAATGATAAATATGCTTATAGATAAATATGGTTTAAATCGAGAAGAAACAGTAATGATAGGAGATGCTCCATCAGATGTAATATGTGCAAAAGAAGCTGGTGTAATAGGTATAGGAGCATTGTGGGGTTATGGCGAAGACAAAAGTCAGCTAATTCTAAAATCATCATATGTCGCAAAAACTATTAATGACTTAAGTTTTTTATTAGGTATAAGTGTAGTTATTAATTAATAAAAATCCCTATTTTATGTAAATAAAAAAATAGTTTCTAAAATAATATTCTTAAATAATAGTGATTAAGGAGTTAAGAATATGAAAATAGTAGAACCAATAAGGGATAAGAATGCGATTAAAAAAGTAGAAAGTATATTAGCACAAAAGAATAAGCGAGATTTATTATTTTTTGTATTAGGAACAAATAGTGGTTTACGTATATCAGACATTTTAGGTTTAAATGTTGGCGATGTAAGAAATCGCGATTATATAGAATTAGAAGAGAAAAAGACTAAAAAATATAAACGTTTCCCAATAAATTCAAAACTAAAATATTTATTAGATGATTATATAAAATATCAAAATGATGATGAACCATTATTTATGACAAAATTTAACAATCGTTTAGAACGATGTAACGCATATTTAATAATAAAATCCGCTTGTAAAGAAGCAGGCATAAATTACAAAGTAGGCACTCATACATTAAGAAAAACGTTTGGCTATCATCATTATCAAAAATTTAAAGATATTGTAATTTTGCAGAAAATATTTAATCATTCCTCTCCAAGTATAACATTACGTTATATAGGAATAGAAGAAGATGAAATATTTGAGAGTTATCGAAATTTTGTTTTATGAAATATGATATTTTATAACATAAATATATAACAAAATATCCATTATGTTATATAAAATATATTTTTATTTTTTTTAACGCATATTCCATTTTTTAAATATATTTCCAATTTTACAACATAATTTGTTACATATTATTTGATTTTTAATTAGTTTATGATACTATGATGTACGTAAGTTTTAGGTAGATAACATAATGGATATTTTGTTATATATTTATGTTATAAAATATCATATTTCATAAAACAAAATTTCGATAACT
>CALVEW010000110.1 GCA_944326645.1 Candidatus Gastranaerophilales bacterium | reverse complement strand
TTTTAACATCTCAAAAACGAAATATTTCATATATGCCGACTCAAGCAGGATATATGATGATAGGCTTTAGAAGTGCTGATATTTCATCAAATGATACTTATGCTTTAGATGTGCTATCAACAATATTAGGTGATGGACAATCATCTAAATTATATCAAGTTGTAAAAGAACAAAAGCAACTTGTTAACTCTATTTCTGCATATAATTCAACGATGAGAGATGATGGTTTATTCGTTATTAATTCAACTTTTATTCCTCAAAACTCTCAAAAGGTTGAAAATGCAATATTTACTGAAATTAATAAAATAAAAGAATTTGGTATTAGTGATGAGGATTTAAAAATTGCTAAAAAGATAATTGAATCTGATACATATTATTCAAGAGAATCGGTTTCAAATATTGCAAAAGAATTGGGCTATATAATTACTTTAACAGGTAGTATTGATTATTATAATGATTACTTGAATAAAATAAGTAAAGTTACGGCAGCTGATGTGAAAAGAGTTGCAAATAAATATTTGTTGAAGAATAATTGTGCAGTATCACTTGTATTGCCTGAAAACCAAAATATCAGTATTGAAAAAAATAAATCTAATAATCATAAGGCTGAGTTAATTTCTTCAAATAGTTCAACTAAAAAATTAAAATTAGATAACAATGCAACATTACTTTTAACTGATAATAAATATAATGATATTGTTGCAATAACAGTTTTAGCTAAAGGTGGAAATTTCTTAGAACCTCAAAGAGGTACAAGTCGTTTATTTGCAGATTTATTAATGAAGGGTACTAAAAAATATTCTGCTATAGAACTTGCAAAAGCATTAGAAGAAAATGGAATTAATGTTGATATATCACCTGCATCTGATACTTTTAATATCACTCTTTTAACAACTAAAAATCAGGTAAAAACTGCATTAGAAATATTAGATGATATGTTAAATAATTCTACATTTGATGATATAGAAATTGAAAAAGATAGGACTATTTTGTTGAATAAAATTAAGCAAAATAGGGATAATCCTCTTAATTTGGCAATAGATGGTTATAAGTCACATATTTACAAAGATTCAGTTTATTCAACATCATACACATTATTAGAGAAATCTTTGCCACATGTTACAAGGGATAATATAAAAACTTATCAATCACGAATTTTAAATCCTGAAAATATTATTATATCGGTTAATGGTAATGTAGACGATACTATGATTATTAATGCTTTCAGTAATATGTTTACAAATACAAAACAACCTAAGTTTGATTATTCAAAATACTCAATACCAAAATTAACTTCTAAAACAGAAGTTATTAAGAAGGCGAATGATCAAAAAACTGCTTGGGTAATATTAGGTTGGCAAACTAATGGTTTAAAAGATATTAAAGAATATGCAACTTTAAATGTTATAAACACTATTTTAGGTTCTGGCATGAGTTCAAGATTGTTTAAAAGTATAAGAGAACAAGAAGGTTTAGCATATCAAGTAGGATCATCATATAATCCGAATGTTTTGGCCGGTTCATTTAATGTTTATGTTGGAACAAATCCAAAAACCTTAGATAGAGCAAAACAAAAAATGCTTGTAGAAATGGAAAAGTTTAAAACACAATTTGTAAGTGGTAAAGAATTAAGAGATGCTAAAGATAGATTATTAGGAGAGTTTGTTATTCAACTTGAAACTAATAGTGATAAAGCAACAACATTAGGTTGGTTTGAGGCTTCTGACCGTGGATATAAATTTATAGATGAATATACAAACTTAATTAATTCTGTGACTGCTTCTGATATAATTGAAGTTGCTAATAAGTATTTTAATGGAAATTATACAACATCAATTGTAACTACAAAGTAGTAAGGGAAATAGTTAATGCCACATTTTTTTATAAATTCAAAAGATGTTAATAATAATTCTATATTAGTTTCTGATAGTTCTAACTATCAACATATAGTTAAGTCTTTGCGTTCTAAAGTTGGCGAAAAATTATTATTAATTGATGAAAATGAGATTGAGTATTTGACGGAAATCAAAGAGATTAATAAAAATAATCTAATTGTCGATATTCTAAAAAAAGAAAAATCTTCAAGGAAACTTTTATATGAACTTTATTTGGCACAATCACCTTTAAGAAGTGATTCTCAGCTTACTATTATTGAAAAGGCTACAGAATTGGGTGTTGCAGGAGTATATCCTATATATACAGATAATTGTGCATTAAAGAAGAATGTAATTGAACAAAAAATCGAGAAATGGCAAAATACAATGTATGCTGCTTCAAAACAATGTGAAAGGGCAAATATTCCTATTTGTTTTCCATTATCTACATTAGAGGAAGTTATATGTTCTCAAAAATATGACAAAATAATTGCATTATGTGAAAAATATACTGAGAAATCTTTGAAAGAGTATTTAAGAGAAAATCCTATTAATACTGATGAAAAAGTTTTAATTATTATAGGTCCTGAAGGTGGATTTTCTGAAAATGAATTTAATTATTTTAGAAATAATTCTATTCCAATGCTAACTTTAGGAGATTTGATTTTAAAAGCTGAAACAGCTGTAATAGTTGCAATAGGGAATATTGTGTATGAATCTATTAAATGATAATGTAATTCAAATAATCAAAGCAATAGATTCTGATGTTTATCTAGTAGGTGGTGCAGTAAGGGATTATTTATTAGGTAAAACATCATATGATAAGGATATTATTGTAAAAAATGCAAAGCAATTTGCGCAAGATTTTTGTCAAAAAGTTGATGGTACTTTAATTGAATTAGATTTAGAAAATCATATTTATAGAGTTGTTCTAAGTGATAAAATTAACTATGTTGATGTGACAGAAGCGAATAATCTTGAATCAGATTTAAAAAGACGAGATTTTACTATTAATTCAATAGCAATTAATTTGAAAAATAATGAAATTATTGATGTTAATAATGGACAGCAGGATTTAAAAAATAAGATAATAAGAAGTATTTCTGAACAAAATATAGTTGAAGACCCATTGAGAATTCTAAGGGCATATAGATTTTCTGCTATTTTAGGTTTTGAAATTGAGAATAAAACTAAGCAACAAATAAAAAAATATATTCAATTAATCAAAAATCCAGCTATTGAGAGAATAAATTATGAACTAATGAAATTATTTGAAGGGAAATATACTGCTAAAGTTTTGTTGGAAATGACTGATTTAATTGATATTCTTTACCCTATATTTATTGATGTGAAGAAAGTTCCTAAAAATACTCACCATCATTTAAATTTGTTTGAACATTCTATAGAAACGGTTAATCAAATACAAAAACTTTATGAATCAAGTAATGATGAGGTTAAAAGTCATTTAGAAAAACAAGATTTTGGAGGATTTTCAAGGCTTGCTCATTTGAAATTAGCAGGTTTTTTGCATGATATAGGTAAATATTCAACTTGGACTATAGAGGGTGATCGTCACAGATTTATAAAACATGATGATATCGGTTCAAAAATGGCAAAAGAAATTCTTAAGCAAAATAAGTTTTCAAAGAAACAAATTGAATATATAGCAAATATGATAAAAAATCATATTTATCCATCTCAAGTAGTTTCATCAGAAAATATTAATGAAAAAATTTACATGCGTTATATAAGAAAAATGGAATCTAATGTAATTGATAATATAATCCTTGCAAAAGCAGATAGGTTATCTGCTAGAGGCCCTGCAATTACAGAAGATATAGTGCTAGAAAATATTAGAAATTTAGATAATTTGCTTAATTACTATTTGTCAATTAAGGATAAGTTAAAACCGATTCCAAAACTTCTAACAGGAGATGAAATAATGGAGTTAAAAAAAATTCCACAATCTCCATTATTAGGTGAAATAATAAAATCTTTAAAAGAAGAACAGTTAGAAGGTAATATAATAACCAAAGAAGATGCAATAAATTTCGTGCTAACATACTAAAAGAGGTGATTATTATAATCACCTCTTTTTTATCAACTATCACTATTAAAATTATTAGCTTAATCCGTAGTGAGCAACTGATTCTTTGATTGTGTTTGGTAATCTTCCTTTTGCTGCTTCCATTCTTTCTTGTGCTAGAGTTAATAATGTATCATTTTCAGCAACATCTGCTTGAACTTCAGCATCTTTTTCAGCTATTGGTTCACGTTGTCTATCTTCAGCTGCTTCAAGTTCTGCGATTTCAGCATCTTTTAATGCTTGAAGTATTACTTGTAAAGTAGATTGTAATTGAGATGCGATGCTAGACCTTGCAGCTGCTAATTGTTGCTGAGTTTCTAGCTGCTCATTATTATTTAATCCTGTAACTGCATTTCCCAAAGCTTTGTCTAAACCGGTTATTGATGCTGCTCCTGATAGAATACTACCACTAAATAAAGACGCAACACTAAAACCAGTAAATCCATCAGATGCAGCCATTAATGAAATCTTAGAGTTTAATTGGCTTTGCATGTTAGAATACTTAGATTCAATTGATGCTTGTTTTTTATTGAATAATTTTTCAATGTTCGCAATACGTTTAGTATATCTTTCTGACATATCGTCTAAACGAATGCCGCGAAGCTCACACAGATTAACTTTCTGTTTTGCTTTTTGATATTCATATTGCATTAACAATAAGCCCATTAGCTTTGAACCTCGTATTTAGTATCCTCGTATTTATATAAAGTTTTTTGCTTTTTAAAAATTGCTTTTTTTGTTTTATTTTTGTTTACAAAAGTTTACAATAAGATAAAGTTCTTGGTATTACTGCTTTTGAGGTATATAAAAAAATAACATAAGTATTAAGAAATATTACAAAACCTTCTTTTATAGTAAGATTTATGTATGAAAATAATAAATTTTGACACTAAAACAGGTGAAGAAAATATGCGAATTGATGAGGAATTGCTTAATAATGCAATTCAAAATCAATTTGAAGATAAAATATTCAGATTGTATGCTTGGAAACCTTCTTGTATTTCCTTAGGTAGGAATCAAGATGATAAATTTATAGATAAACATCTCTTGAAAGAATATAATATTGATGTCGTTAGGCGTTTAACAGGTGGTAGAGCTTTGTTACACGATAAGGAAATTACTTATAGCTTTGTATCTCCTGCAAAAGGATTACAAAATGGTGAAAGTGTAATAGAGTCTTATAAAGAAATTTCTCAAATATTAATAGATGTATTTAATAAATTAGGTATCAATTTAACATTAGGCGGAGAAAAAGGTGTACATACTAAGTTTGACTATTGTATGTTAATATCAACCGGTGCAGATTTATGTTATCAGGGTAGAAAATTTATCGGTTCTGCTCAATGCAGGAAGAATGGATATATATTACAACATGGTTCCATATTATTGGATTATGATAAGAATTTACTTGAAAAATTATTTAAGGAAGATATTTCAACTGATTCTATAATTTCGTTAAAAGAGATAAATCCTAGTCTAACTATAGATGATATTATTAATTGTTTTAATAGTTATCTTGATTCTCTTGAATAAGAGATATATTTATAATACAATTTTCAATATAGCATGAGGCTTTATAGAGGTATGATGTCGTGAAAAGTTCACAGCTAAGTGTATTTATATTTATAGCATTAGTTGCGGGAATTTTAGTTGGGTGGATAGCTCCTGAGTTTGCCGTGCAAATGCATCCTTTAGCTGCGATATTTTTGCGTATGGTTAAAATGATAATAGCCCCTTTATTGTTTGCTACTCTTGTTGTTGGTATTGCAGGGCATGGTGATCCTAAGAGCCTTGGAAATAATTGGCGCGGAGGAATTTGGTTGACTTTGGGAAATAATTGTTCTGTACACTCATTTTGTTGGAAATAA
>CALVEW010000109.1 GCA_944326645.1 Candidatus Gastranaerophilales bacterium | reverse complement strand
AATGAATATGAGTTTTTAGATTATGTAAGTTCTGTTAATGTGTCATGTGGTTTTCATGCCGGAGATCCAATGACAATAAAAAATGCTTTATTAGCAGCAAAAGAAAAAAATGTTGTAATAGGTGCGCATATCGGATACCACGATATTCAAGGTTTTGGATATAGACCGATTGATTTAACTGAAGAAGAATTAGAAACTTTAGTAGTATACCAAGTAAGCGCTCTATTATCTTTTGCAAAAGCATATAAACTAGAAATCGAACATGTAAGACCTCATGGTGCTATGTATAGAAGAGCAGGAGAAGATTTTAGATTTGCAACAGTTTTAGCTCGTGCAATTCAAAAAAGTTCTCAATGGCTTACATATGTTGCTCCTGCAGGTGACGTTACAGAAAAAGTCGGTGATTATGTAAAAATCCCTGTAGCTCAAGAAATTATGTTGGATAAGGTTTATACCCCTGATTTAATGGTTGATTATGAAGTTGCTGATATCGTTGATACTGAAGCTTCTATTAAGAGATTACAACATTTCTTACATACATCTCAAATAGATAATAATACAGAAGGTAAGAGTTATGTAGAAGCAAGTACAATCCATTTTTCTAATAAACATCCTAATTCATTAGAAATTTTACAGCGTGCAAAAATGTTAATAACTCCTGAACCAGTAAATTATGGCAGAGTAAAAGCTTCAGGATGGGTGGATTAGTATGAAAAGAGTAACAAAGAATTTAATGAAAATCCCTAAAGATGCAGGTTGGTTAGTTCCAGGTTTGGAAGTAAAACGTTGGTTTGCCTTAATCTTTTTAGGTTCTGTGTTTATAATGTTGGGTATTTTGACATTATCAAGTCCACGATCAGTATATAATTTCTTAAGCTATATGAAATCAATGGCATCAGCTGATGTTTTGGCTGTTGTAGTAATAGTATTTGGTGCAATACTATTTTTCAAAGGTTGGCAAAAAACAAACCTTTCAATGCTTGATTTAAGAAACGGCAGAGAAAAAGAAACAATGCTTGAGGCATTATATCGCCGTAAAAAACTTAATAAAGGTCCTAAAATTGTTGCCATTGGTGGTGGTACAGGGCTTTCAATGTTATTAAAAGGGATTAAAAGTATTACAAATAATATAACAGCTGTTGTAACAGTTGGTGATGATGGTGGAAGTTCCGGCAGATTAAGAGAAGAATTAGGTGTATTGCCACCGGGTGATATTAGAAACTGTATTGCAGCATTGGCTGATGATGAGGATTTGGTTACAAAATTATTCCAATATAGATTTAAAATTGGTGAAGGTCTAAAAGGTCATAGTTTTGGAAACTTATTCTTAACAGCACTTTGTTCTATTACAGGTGATATGGTAAGAGCAGTTAAAGAGTCTTCTAATGTATTGTCTATTAGAGGAAGAGTTTTACCTTCAACATTAGATAATATGAAGTTAGCTGCTGAAATGGAAGATGGCAGAATTATTCATGGAGAATCAGCTATTCCTGAAGCAGGTGGAAAAATCAAACGTTTATTTACTGAACCTGCAGAATGTAAAGCTTTACCTGAAGTAATTGATGCTATACACGAAGCTGATTTAATTATTATGGGTCCTGGAAGCTTATATACAAGCGTTATTCCAAACCTTTTAATCAAAGAAATAGCTCAAGCTGTTGCGCAATCTCATGCCAAAAAGATTTATGTATGTAATATTATGACTCAAAAGGGAGAAACAGATAACTATTCAGTTGCAAGTCATATAAACGCGTTAATCAATCATGCCGGTAGCAGAGATATTTTAGATGCAGTATTGGTTAATAATGTTTTACCTGAAGAAATTTCTCCAAACTATGCAAAAGTTGGTTCATATCCTGTAAATCTAGATATGGAAAATGTAAATCCAATCGGGGTAAAAGTTGTTACGGGAAATCTTTTAGAAGAAGAACAAAGTAAAAATGGTTTAATAAGACATAGTTACAGGCGTGTTGCAAGAGCTATTTATTACTGGTATAGAAAACAAGTAAAAGAGCATAAATAATGATAAAAAAAACAACAGTAAGAACAATAAATAAATTAAAATCAGACGGTCAAAAAATAACAGTTTTGACCGCTTATGATTATTCAACAGCAAAATATCTTGATGAATCAGGGGTTGATATGATATTGGTTGGAGATTCCTTAGCAAATGTTGCATTAGGATATGATTCAACTCAAAAAGTATCAATGAATGAAATGTTGATATTTACATCGGCTGTTGCACGAGGTGTAAATAGAGCATTAGTAATAGGTGATATGCCTTTTATGTCATTTAATGTTTCTATTGAAAAAGCAATGGAAAATATTGGGGATATGATAAAAGCAGGTGCATCTGCTGTGAAAATTGAAGGATATAGTGATTATATTCTTCAATTAATAAAAAGATGTACAGAATCAGGGATTCCTGTTGTTGCTCATTTAGGTTTTACTCCTCAATATATCCATACAATAGGCGGGCATCGAATCCAAGGTAAGACTGATTCTGAGACAGAAGAAATCTTGGAAAAAGCTAAAAAATTGCAAGAAGCAGGAGCATTTGCTATTGTATTAGAAATGGTTCCTGAAGAAAGTGCAAAATATATAACAGAAAACATTGATATTCCAACAATTGGAATAGGTGCAGGCAGATATTGTTCAGGTCAAGTATTGGTAACTGATGATTTGCTAGGGAAGTTTTCTGATTATCATCCAACATTTGTTCGTCAGTATGCCAATTTAAAAAATGTAATAACAGATGCTGTTAAAAATTATGTTTCTGATGTAAAGGAAGGGAAATTCCCTTCAGAAAATGAAGTATTTCAAATAAAAAAAGAGGAAGTTAAATGTTAGTTAATAAAATAAGTTAAAAAAAAACAAAAATTAAGGGAGGGTAAAAATAATGTTTAAAAATAGGATTAGTTCCAACAATGGGCGCTTTGCATGCAGGACATGCCAGCTTAATCAAAAAAGCTGTTGAAACTTGTGATAAGGTAGTAGTTTCAGTATTTGTAAATCCTATTCAATTCTGCCCCGGTGAAGATTATGCAGAGTATCCTAGAACATTAGAAGATGATGTAAAATTGGCAGAAGGAATTGGTGCAGATTTAATATTTGCTCCATCTCCTGATGAAATGTACGGAAAAGGTCAAAGACTTTCTAATGATACATTGGCATATATTGTTCCACCATTTTTCTATGTAGACAAATTATGCGGTAAATCTCGTGTAGGACACTTTGACGGGGTTTGTACGGTTGTTGGAAAATTATTTAATATAACTCAAGCAGATTGTGCTTTCTTTGGACAAAAAGATGCCCAACAGTTGATTATAATCAAGAAATTTGTTAAAGACTTGAACTTTAATGTTGAAATAATACCTTGTCCTATAGTAAGAGAAGAATCAGGTTTAGCATTGAGCTCAAGAAATAAATATTTAACAGAAGACGGTAAAAAAGAAGCATTAGTTTTATCAAAAATTTTGAATAATATAAAAGCTTGCTATGACAAAGGTATAACAGATGTTAATGCTTTAAAAGAAACTGCGTTTTCGTTTTTGACAGATAAGCATGATATGGAGTATTTAGAGTTTGTTGATAAAGATGATTTAGAAGATAAAACAACTGCAGACGATAATACTCTCGTGTTAATTGCTTGTAGAGTTGAAGGGGTAAGATTAATTGATAATATAATATTAGGCTAATATTTCATTATATTAGCCTAATTTATAATAATAAAATTAATTTTTTGCTTTATCTAAAATTTTATCTTTTCCCCAACTAAAGGAATTTCTAATTTCAGCACCAACTTTTTCTATTAAATGGTTATTATTAGCTTCTCTTAATTGTTGGAAATTTTTCCCGCCTGATTGAATTTCTGTCATAAATTCATTTGCATAAGTCCCGTCTTGAATATCTTTCAAGATTTTTTTCATTTCTTCTTTAACTTCAGCTTTGATAAGTCTAGGGCCTCTTGTTAAATCTCCATATTCGGCATTATTAGAAATTGAATAATGCATTGCATCAATTCCGCCTTCATTAATCAAGTCAACAATTAGTTTTAGTTCGTGACATACTTCAAAATATGCCATATAAGGAGAATACCCTGCATTAACTAATGTTTCAAAAGCAGCTTTAATAAGTGCAGTACATCCTCCGCATAAAACAACTTGCTCCCCAAATAAATCAGTTTCAGTTTCTTCTCTAAACGTTGTTTCAATAATTCCTGCTCTACCAGCCCCAATTGCAGCAGCATAAGATAGGGCAACTTCTTTTGAATCACCTGTCACATCTTGGTAAATTGCTATTAATGACGGTGTTCCTTTACCTTGAATATATTCACTTCTTACTGTATGTCCAGGAGCTTTTGGTGCTACCATTATTACGTTTATATCTTTAGGTGGAACAATTTTATTGAAGTGAATATTAAACCCGTGAGCGAACATTAAATATTGACCGCTTCTTAAATTAGGTTTAATTTCTTTTTCATAAACTTCAGCTTGGATTTCATCAGGAATTAAAACTTGAATAATATCAGCTTGTTTAACAGCATCAGCAATTGACATTGTTGTTAAACCATAATCTTTTGCTTTTGTATCAGAAACTCCACCTTGTCTTAGTCCTAAGATAACATCGCAACCTGAATCCCTTAAATTCATTGATTGTCCGTAACCTTGTGAACCAAAACCAATTACAGCTATTTTTTTTGTTTTTATTAAATTAGTATCAATATCTTTATCTAAATAAATTTTTAAATCGCTCATAAGATATCTCCTAAACTCTTTCGCAAGCCGCGTCAATTAAACCAACAAATAATGGATGAGGTCTGTTTGGTCTAGATTTGAATTCAGGGTGGAATTGAGCCGCTACAAACCAATCATTTTGTGGTAATTCAACCATTTCAGCTAACATACCGTCAGGTGACATGCCTGAGAATACCAAACCTGCATCTGCAATTTTGTCAATAAATTCGTTATTAACTTCATATCTGTGTCTATGACGTTCTGATATTTTTGTTGTACCATAAGCTTTTTCAGCTTTTGAACCTTTTTTAACAATACAATCATAAGCACCCAATCTCATTGTACCGCCATAGCCTTTAACGTTCTTTTGTTCTGTCATTAAATCAATTACAGGATAAGTAGCGCCTTCATCAAATTCTTTTGAATTGGCATCTTTTAAACCAACAACATTTCTTGCGTATTCAATTACTGTACATTGCATACCAAGACATATTCCTAAGAATGGAAGATTGTTCTCACGAGCATATCTTATTGCATTAAGCTTGCCTTCAATGCCTCTTACTCCAAAACCTCCAGGAACAACCAATCCTTGAACATCTGATAACATTTTTTTGCATTCGTTATAATCAGTACATTCTTCAGAATTAATCCATTTGATTTCAACTTTTGCTTCGTTTTTATATCCTGCATGTTTTAAAGATTCTACTACAGAAATATAAGCATCAGAAAGTTTTGTGTATTTTCCTGCAATTGCAATTTTGATTGTCTTTTTAGGATTTTTAATTCTTTCAACAAGTTGTTCCCATTCTTTTAAATCAGCCTTTTTGTCAGGTGTTTGAAGTAATTTAAGAACAACTTCTGCGAAGTTTTGTTGTTCTAAAACTAGTGGAACTTCATAAATTGATTTCATATCACGGCATTCAATAACAGCATCTTTAGGAACTGAACAGAATAAAGCTAATTTTTCTTTTTCAGTTTTAGGAATTGGTTTAGATGTTCTGCAAACCAAAATTTCAGGTTGTAAACCGTAACTTCTTAATACGTTAACACTATGTTGAGAAGGTTTTGTTTTTAATTCCCCGGAAGTTGGAAGGTATGGTAACAAAGTACAATGAACATTTATTGCATTTCCCACA
>CALVEW010000108.1 GCA_944326645.1 Candidatus Gastranaerophilales bacterium | reverse complement strand
CGATACTCAATATGTGCGTAAATGGGTATTGTTTTAGGTTTTTGTATTTTTGATATAAAGTTTTTAACTTCTCAAATATGTTATTCATAGACTGATTGTATAGTATTTTTTATTAAAAGTCTATGCAAAATTGTTTATTATATTTTGAAACAAGGTGTAAGTTATTAGTAATAATTTCAAATTATAATGTTTCATCTTTTACATAATAAATAATGCTAATGTAGAAACAACAAATTGTATAATAAATAATATATTACCTTGTTTCCAAAATTTATTGTATTTAGGATTTTCTAGTAAAAAAGAATCTTTTATTGGCTTATTTATAAATAATTGTATAAAATAGATTATTAAACTGAATACAAAAACTGATATAGTAAAATATGATGTAAATACAAATGAAAGCACTAAAAACCATATATTTAATGTTAATATAGAAGCAAGCATATAAAATAAGATTGTTATTAATGTGAAATTTCCACTCAAACTTAGTAAATGTGTAAATATATTTTTTTTGAGATTATAATGTTTTAAATTTTGCATAAAATTATATCCATATTCCTCTATATCTAAGACTTATAAGAGTTATAAAAATAATGAATAATATATTTCCTATATTCCAAAAGATATTATATGTTTTGTTTTCAAGAAAAAATTTTTCTTGAATATATGTTTTTTTGAAAAATTGTATAATTCCAATAGTTAATGTGACTATGCACCAAAAAATATAAAACAGTGGTAAGCAGTTTTTAGTTACATGAAATATTGTTGTATTAATTTTTAATATATGAATAATGTAGTTGGCAAAAATAATACCAAAGAACATTAATGTTCCGATACTCAATATGTGCGTAAATGGGTATTGTTTTAGGTTTTTGTATTTTTGATATAAAGTTTTTAACTTCTCAAATGTTTTATCCATAGACTGATTGTATAGTATTTTTTATTAAAAGTCTATTTTATGGAATTAAGTAAAAAGATACAGTAATAATATTGCTATAAATATGAATAAAATGTTTCCGATATGCCAAATTATGTTATATATTTTGTTTTCAAGTAAGAAACCTTTTTGTATTTTTAATTTATTAAAATGAAATAAACTCATAGGTGCTATTATTAGTATGATTCCAATAAAAATAATGTATAAAAAACATATAGGGAGCATGAATAAAATAAAAGCATCTTCACATTGGTTAACTTTAATATATATATATATTCCTAAAAAATAATATGTATAAGTCAAGCATATCAGTAAATGTGTCCAATATTCTTTTTTTAGATTGGTATATTTTATGTAAAAGGTTTTTAACAAGTTAAGTATTTTCTGCATAGACTGATTGTATAGTATTTTCTTACAAAAGTCTATGCAAAATTGTTTATTATATTTTGAAACAAGGAGTTTATAATGAAAAATAACAAATACAAATTAAATCTTACTTATAATGATTATAAAAATGATGAAATAAATAGACACAGAGAATATAAGCAACTCTGTCAATATGTTTATCATAATGGAACTAAATTACCTGATGGTTATGAGGTTTTGTATGTTGATAATAATAAAGCTTCTGGATTATATGCAGAAGTCCTTTGTAAAGGAAATAATATAGTTATTGTCGGAAGAGGTACTGATTTTACTATGTCAATAAATGGTACCAAAGATTATAGAAATGATTTAGCTATGGCTAGAGGTAAAATTCCCGTTCAATTTTATAGTATGTTGAAATTATATGATAATGTAGCAAAAATTAAAAAAGATAATCCTAATATACATATAACATTAACAGGTCATTCATTGAGTGGAAGTTTAATGCAAATGGTAGGTGCTTTAAAAGGTGTTGAAACAGTTACATTTTCTGCTTTTGGAACTGCAGAGTTTATGCCTAAAGATTGGATTAGGCATACTTCAAATATTATTAATTATGGGAATAGATTTGATCCTGTTTTTATGAAAGAATTAAAAGACCAAATTGGAGAAGTAAGAGAAATTGAGATAAATGGA
Source organism: Candidatus Gastranaerophilales bacterium (assembly GCA_944326645.1). GTDB lineage: Bacteria > Cyanobacteriota > Vampirovibrionia > Gastranaerophilales > Gastranaerophilaceae > UMGS1585. Next base: position 4,025 of record CALVEW010000108.1, on the reverse strand, counting down.
AATGGAAATCCTCATTTTCTTGAAAGTTGGGACGATGTTGCTAATTATACACCTTTAAATACTAAAAATTATTCGCCATATTTACAAAAAGATTTAAATAATTTTAATGATAGAAATAAATATTTTAAAATATTGAAAAATCTTGATAAATCTTCTTCAACTGGTTATGCCTCAAATATAGAAGAATATAGTAGTGGGAAATATGTACCTGCTAATTCACAATGTGCAGGTACATATAAAGTATCAGGTTATACTCGTGAAGATGGTACGAAAGTCGGCTCTTATTGGAGAACATGTGGGGCGAAACATAAATCTGATAAAAAAATTCCTCCAATGCATAATTTATCTGATGAAGAAATAGATAAAATTATGAGAGATTATATTTAAGGGGAGATTTTCCCCTTTGATATAATTCTATAATATTGGAAAAAATTTGTTGAATATTTCCTGTAGAAATTGGAGTTGTATTTTTATAGTTATTTATTTTAGATATCCAATAAATAACCCAAGTAAAAATAATGAAAATAAAAAATTCCCTAGATTCCATATAATATTATATATTTTGTTAGAGATTAAGAAATTATTTTTTATTTTTGTTTTAGTCAAGTAACATATTAAGCCTATCAATAAACTTATACCTAAATATATTAAGTAAAAGAATAATAAATAGATTATATAAAATGCAAGTATTCCACCTGCACCACTTTTTTGGGCATCTCCTGTTATAATAAATGTAACATATAACAATATCGGTTGAATAAATACTAAAAGACTTCCGATACTTATAAAATGTGTAAATGGATATTGTTTAAGGTTTTTGTATTTTGAATATAATTTTTGGATTAGATATTTCATATATTAAATAATTCTCCTACTAGGATTTAAAAATGATTAGTTTAAATATTTTATAAATTACTAATAATGATATTAATAAAATATTTCCGATGTGCCAAAATTTATTATATAGTTTGTTTTGCAGTAAATAAGAATCCTTAATTTGGGTTTTAGTAAATATTTGTATTATACCGACAATTAAACTTATTATTAGTATCGCTACAAATGTGTATGGAAGTATTTGAATAGCAAATAATAGATAAACATAATTTGATGTGTATATTGAATTAATTATCGAAAATAATAATAAAATAAATGTACTATATGTTCCCAAAATTATTATATGCGTAAATGGGTATTGTTTTAGGTTTTTGTATTTTGAATATAAAGTTTTTAACTTTTCAAATGTTTTATCCATAGACTGATTGTATAGTATTTTCTTACAAAAGTCTATGGAATATATATATTGCAGTTTGTAACAAATGTTATTCTTGGTATCAATTTTTTAGCTTTACCTGTCTTATTATCTCCGGAAGGTTTATATGATTAAGATATCAGGTCTAAAATACATCCCCGAAAAAATTGCTTCTACTAAATTCTTAGGTGTGACAAAAACACATCTCTTTGCTATACCTAAATCTCTTGAAGCATCACCAATTAAAGATACTCTTATCAAAACAAACCCTCAAAATTTTATTCTTGGCTCAAATCCTAAAAAACTTATAAAAGAAATTACTTCTGTCGATACTTCTGCGATTGGAAAAGATGCTGCTGTGTTCCAAATCCCAAACCAAGATGGACTCGTTCTTAGGGTTGAGCAATCTGCATTAGCAAAACTTGATCAACTATCTGATAATCTAAAACTTATTCCAATAAAACATAAACCTAATGTGTTGGCACATGATAATCTTGGACTCCCTCTGTATTCTGTAATTGACAAAGACTCTCAATTATATACAAGACAATTTATACTCCCTACTGAAGCTCTTGCTCAAAAAGATAATATTATGATTCTTAAAAAAGTTACAGGGAAACACCCTGCTGTTGGGGCTTATAATGCTTTGATGAAACTTATGGGAGTTGCTGAAAATGAACCTAATGTTCCTCAATATATTAATTTCCATCAGCTAACTTTTATTAGAGGTAACTATGGCAAAGATGCTGCAAAAGAATGTTTGAGGATTATTAAACAAGGTGGCGAACAGAATATCCCTGAGAATTATTTTATGCCTGGCTCAGATTCTTTCACTTTTGTAAACTGTGATACATTCAAAGAAAATTATGCAAATTATGTTAAATCATACATAGATTATTTGAAAGATGTTTCTAAAATGCCGAAAAAATCTTTCAAAGAAGCTGTTGATACTATCTTGATGGATAAGGATTTCTTGATTGATTTCCAACATACAAACAATACATTTGTTGATTTACCAAACAAAAAATTCAATTTTATGGATTTTGAATATGATAAAACAAATGCAAAATATATCTATGATAACCCTGTAAGAGAGTTCAGAAATGTTCTACTTGGCAAATGTTTCAGTAAACCTGTAAGCAACCCTGCAGCTTTATTACTTGAAGAAAAAGATGCAAATATCGCTAAAAAATATATGGCTAAGATTACTGAAAAAGTTAACTCTGTTACTCCTGACGAATATAAATTCTAGGGGGGGTAAATGTGGTAGGGGTAAATACATGGGGTAGGGGTAAATAGAGGGGTAAAGTGAAGAACAAGAATGATTGAGTATCATTCGAATTAGAGGCAGGTGAGTCAGAACTTGTTCTGCGAACCGTATAGAAATATTATGGGCGTCATTACGAGGAACATTTTGTTCCGAAGTAATCTAATACACATAAGAATTTTATTTACCCCTTTCAGGGTGTGTATTATTTAAAGTTTATAATGTCATAACAATTAATCTCAAGTGCATCAACAATTGCGAATAATTTTTTAAGGCTTATCCTTTTATGTCCTCTTTCAATGTCTGCAATGTATTCTCTTGATAAATCAACAATTTCACCAAGTTGACCTTGTGATAATTTCTTATTCTCACGATATTTTTTTATATTTGCACCTAGAAGTTTTAATCTTGACATGTAATCTATTTTGGCATAATATCTGTTATATGTCTGTAATCTATTTTTCGGGATTTTAAAATGAAATTAGAAAAATTAACAAATGTACAAGATAAAGTAGATGATTTAGGATGTAAGATTTCAATAATAAATTCTTTGTGTGAAGTATTACTTTTTTATTCTCAGAATTTGCATACTAAAGATAAAGAAATTTTTGCCCTGCTATATACTATTTGTGAACAAATACAGGAGTTTAAAAAAGAATATAATTCTTTTGAATCAACATTTTATCATTTGTAGGGTGTAATTATTCGCACCATTTAATTTATGTTTGTTACTCTGAATTTTTATAATAAGTGGGTAAGTTGTGTTGAAAACTACAAATTTTATTAAGGTTATTTCCCACTTTATTATAATTCTACTTTGTTAATGTCTACAAGTTCTGACAAGCTCATATCAAATGCTTTTGCTATCGCTCCGATTGTTTCTAGCGTTGGACTGCTAATCCCTCGTTCTATTGCACCAATTGATGTCGTACTAATTGATGTCATTTCTGCTAATTTCATCTGAGAAATACCTCTTTTAGTTCGCTCAATTTTTACTTTTAATCCAAATTTCTTTGTTAATATACCAACTTTACTTTTCATATTAACAATTATTCTAATGTATTGACAAATTAAACACAATAAAGTATACTTGCATTATTAACAAGTAAACTTAATAATTGATATGGAATATGAATGAATTAAATAATATACAAGATAAAGTAGACGATTTAGGATGTAAGATTTCAATAATAAATTCTTTGTGTGAAGTCTTACTTTTTTATTCTCAGAATTTGCATACTAAAGATAAAGAAATTTTTGCTCTGATATATACTATTTGTGGACAAATACAGGAGTTTAAAAAAGAATATAATTCTTTTGAATCAACATTTTATTATTTGTAGTTCTCTGTTGTAGTTTGAATAGCAAGTATAAGATTACTTCGGAACAAAAAATTCCTGTTCCTCGTAATGACGGGAAGAATGTTGAAATAGTATGGTGCAATTATTTGCACTATTAATTTATTTGAATATGGCTGAATTTTGTTAGAATATTCTTGCTTGTTCACTT